>CAKVOK010000027.1 GCA_934792465.1 uncultured Clostridia bacterium
TGCACTTGAACAATTACAAAATGCCGAAAAAATTAGTATATGAGTGCATTTTGTAATTGTTCAGCAGTCATTATATAGAAGTATAATCGAAATGAAAAATAAAAAATTTTGATGTCCGGTTGGGGATAGGGCTTCAGCCAAGTTTTTCCTGATAACGATTGTTATTGTAATAATAAATGTATTCTTCTACTACCGGAGAATGTTATCAAACAGACACCCATTAAAGTCATTATATTTGTCAGCCTTTTTTGAAAAATTATATTTTTTTATGTTTCGTGCTGTTATCGGCATAATTCAAAAATATTACGGATAGATTCATTCGGCAGAACTCGTTAACATCGTTATCGCCGGGGGCAATATCGGAGAAACGGAATATAAATGAGAAAACCGCACTTTCTCCGGGAAGAAGTACAAATTCTTCCGGATTGAGTACAATGCAGCCTCTGTAGCTCGCACCGACTTTGGTTCGGCTTATATCATAGCTGATACTGTAATCGGAAATACTGCCTTTTGTTATATTGCATACAAGATACGGCTTTGCTCCGCTTGGCTTTGCGGAGTACATCCAGGAAAAATCACCGCCGCACCATATATGCGTAATACATGAATTATCATGTAAATTAATCTTATCTTCAAAAGTACAATTATATGGAAAATAAATGCCCAAATTATCCTTTGTGAAGAAGAAGTCGGAGAGTTGATTGTTTGTAATGCAATAATTTTCCGTATAACATCCGTTTTCTACTTTCTTTTCTACGGACAGTCCGAGGGAGTTGTTTTTGGAATATACATTAATACCGTTTTCGGCTTTTTCAACACGATACTCGTTAAATCCGATAACCTCGCCCCAATTTGAGTTGTCTAAAATCCAATTCATATTAAATTTATCTTTTGGATTATATATTGCTTTCGTAAATCCGACGGTATCGTCAAAAACAACACTTATTTTTTCGTCCGTATATCGCATTATACCTTCCTCCCGAATTTGTAATGCATTAATTATAAATTTAAAGCGTTATGAAATACTCTTTTTGCACTTTGTCGTAACATCTGTCGGCAAATCGGTTCGCATAGAATAATATTTCATTCTTAAATTCTTCGCTTTTGTTTTTTATGTACTCGTTGTAAGTATTAACGGTTTTTGGAAGCTTGCCGTCCGCAATAATATTTTTAAGCAGTTTGAAGCCTATTTTGGTTTTTATTTTTCCCGCATCCGCTTTAATATAAAGATTAACCAGTGCGGAATAATTTGCGTCAATTATGCGTCCCGTGTTTTCGATTCCGTTTCCGTTGTCGCTGATAAAGTTTCCTATGGAATATGAAATAAAATAACCGTCCTTTACGCTGCTTTTCTGGATAATGTGCGGATGATTGTTGATAATTATATCTGCACCGAATTTCCTGACCTGTTCGCATACATACAGCGTGTAGGCGTCAACCTCGCTGTTATACTGTCCGCCGCAATGTGAACACATGACAACATAGTCGGCTTCCGCTTTTGCAGCTTCTATATCCCTTTTCAGCCTGTCAAAATACGGTTTCAAAATACTGTCGAATGTATCGTTCTTTGTATAATAAAGCCTGTCGACATCTTCCTTTATCTGTTCGTTTGAATTGAGCAAGTGGATTGAACCCTCCAGGGTTTCTTCGGGTTGATAAAGATTTACCATATATTTGTGTTTTAAAAACATATTGTTGGCAAATGAATTTACTCCGTATGTGTAATTGAGAAATGCAATCTTTACACCGCCTATTTCCTTGACAAATATGCTGTTTCGTTCTTCGGCGGTCTTGTATATGCCTATGGTGTCAAAGCCATGGCTTCGGCAGTTATCCAATGTTTTGATTATACCGTCCTCGCCTCTGTCGAGCGCATGATTATTTGCCAATGTAAGCAGGTCTACTTCACATTTTTTCAGTGCATCAAGATATATTTCGGGCGTGTTGAAACAATATCTTTCGTGAGTATACAGAAGCTCTTTTCCCGCAATCGGGGTTTCGAGGTTTCCGACGAGGTAATCTGCCGTTTTGAGTTCATCGGAAATTTCTTCAAACATACAGCTGTAATCGTCTGCGTTCAGTGCAACCATTTTCTGCGAACACATAATATCTCCGGTAAAAGTAATCCGTTTATAATTTTCATCATAATCTTTGATTGACTTTGCAAAGCAACGTCCGAGTTCGACAACGTTTTCCTGAGAAAAAATGTTATCTTCCGTTCCGAAGTATGCGGTTTCGAGAGTAAATGCAATATCGGCATTTGAGTTTGTAAGCATATAATTCGCAAAACACGGGGTTTTTGATGAATTCCAGTTTGTTTCCGGCGGATAATCATTTTTGCTTTTATATTGGAATGCATATTCGTTCATATTGCTTTCAAGGCAGGTGCTGAATCTTGAAAATTCATCAAGCTTGCTTTTTCTGTTTCTGACAATAAAAACATTGTCGTTTTCATTGTAGCAATGCCATGGCGAATGGAAGTCAAAAGCGTACAGAACGCCGTTTTCGGCAAATTTTCTTATTGCTGCGGTTTCCGGATATATTGCGGAATTTTCAATGTCATAATCACGGTTATGGTCGTGCGGATTTCTTGATTTGCCCTGATCCCCGTCAACAACACCGTCAAAATCGACAAACGGCACACATATTACCTTTGCGTTCTCGACAGGATTTGCAAGCAGACCGTCAATGACACCCTCCAGCACATAATCCCCCGAAGACTCGCAGGCATGATGCCTTGACGTCAGAAGTATAATTCTGCTGCCGCTTCCGAACGTGATATAAGGAACGCTTCGTCCTTTCCCGGATTTGCACAGTTCCTTGATTTCAATATTTTTCTTTTTGCAAAATTCGTAAAATCTGTCGGGATGGTACAACATACTGTGTGCAAAATATACTTTGTTTTCGTCCTTGCCGAAAGTGTATGTAAAAGCATTTGATTCTTTTCCTTTGCCGAGCCATTCCCATTTTTTTAAATCATGGCTTACCGCAGGACCGTAATATCCGATTCTGTTGTCGTGAAATTGAAAAGTTATGGTTTTACCGGCAAAACCGTCCGCACAAAATGCCCAGTAAAACCAATCTTCGGTTGTATCTCTCAATTCATTGTTCAGATAATAGGTATTTTCTTCTTGTTTTTCTATGAATATATTTCCGCCGACAAAATTGCTTTTTATTTCCATAGTATTCTACCTGCCTTTGCTTGTATATAATTTACCCCATTATATCACAATAAATAAAATTTGTCAACGGACTTTTGGTGAGTTATCAAGAAAGTATAGCCGAAAGTCAAGAAAGTTTATTGTTTTATTTTTGATACAATCGGGCATTCTCTGTATTCGGACGGGGATTTGCCCGTTTCCTTTTTGAATTTGGTTGAAAAATAATTATAATCCGAAAAGCCTGCTTTGTCGGCTATCGAGGAAACGGAAAGATTGCTTGTGCGCAGGAGTTCTTTTGCGTAGTTTATCCTCAATGCGGTAATATATTGTTTTACCGTTGAGCTTTTAAACTGCTTAAATAAATGACACAGCGTAGATACGGAACAGGCGCAGGCCGATGCAATATCTTCGTTGGATATTTTATTGTAAAAATTCCTCTGAATAAATTTGATTGCTCTGTTGACAAGCTCGTTGTCGCTTATGTCGGACTCGCATTCGGGACAAAGCAGTTTGAGATATTCAATCATTCTGCATAACGGAGAAACAATTGTTTTGACGGTCGATTCTGCATATTTTTTTGATGTGCTTATACAAACAGTGCCGCCGCAGTCAAGATAAAAAACAAATTCTTTTACACCGGCGTGGCATATTCGTATTATAGGTTCTTCGGATTTTTCCACTTCCGAATTGTGTACTTTTATGCATTTGTCCCATGCGTCGTTGCTGCTTTTCACTCGAAGGCAAACAGGGTTCTTATGTATGTTAAATTCGAGAAGCGAAAGCATATATTCCGTGAAATACGTATGTATTGAAACATATATTTTCTTTTTTTCAAGATGTTTTATGTAGTTTTTTATATCGGATATAAGTATATTTATCAAGATAATCTCCTTGTATTGCATTAGTTTGTTGAATATATTATATACGATTTTTGCAAAATAGTCAAGATTTTTTGCAAAAAAACATATATGCAAAGGTATGTATACTTGATATAATTAAAATATAAGAAAGGGGAGATTCGGAAATGAATAAAAATGTAATCAATACTGATGTGTTGGTAATAGGCAGCGGACCTTCCGGCATAAGTGCGGCATATACGGCGGCAAAAAACGGTGCAAGAGTCGTGATTGCGGAACAGTGCGGAGATTTGGGAGGCATATCCACTTCGGGGCTGATGAGTCACTGGACGGGAAACTGCGAAAGCATGGTCTATGCTGAAATACTAAAAAGAAGTGCGGAAAAAAATGAGGGTGAATTACATAATAAAATAACGGTATCGATAGACCCCGAAAAGCTGAAAACGGTGTATCTTGAAATGCTTTATGAAGCAAATGTAAAAATTTTGCTTTATACATTTGCGTTTGACGTAATTATGGACGGCGATGTCCTTAAAGGGGTAACGGTTGCAAACAAATCAGGAGTTACGGATATATATGCCGACGTGATAATAGATGCCTCCGGCGACGGCGATATTGCGTATAAGAGCGGAGTGGAATATATTAAAGGAAGAGAAAGTGACGGGAAAATGCAGCCTGTTACAATAATGTTTAAGGTGGCGGGCGTGGATTATGACCGTGCGGTATTTCCTCCGTCGTTTGAAACACAGATTGAAACGGAGCGAGGGGAAATACAGTCGCTTGCAAGAGAAAAGCTTCCGTATCCTGCCGGGCATGTGTTGCTTTATAAAACGACCCTCCCGGGCATCGTTACCTGCAATATGACAAACTGTGTGGATATTGACGGTACAAAAACGGAGGATTTAACGAGAGCAACCATTGTGTGCAGAAAGCAAATGGAGGAAATTGTAAAATTTCTGCGGGAGTATGTTCCGGGTTATAAAGAATGTTATATAATCAGCTCAGCATCTCTTATCGGTGTAAGAGAAACACGGCATTTCAAGGGGAAATATACACTGACGGAGAAAGATATTCTGGAAGCTAAGGTTTTTGAAGATTACGTTGTCAAAAATGCGTGGTTTAATTTTGATGTGCATAATATCAGCGGTGCGGGATTGGACAAGACGGGTGTACAAGCTAAGTTTAAGCAAGAAAGCGGATATACAATTCCGTACAGATGCTTAATCCCCGAAAAGGTTGAAAATTTGCTTCTGTGCGGAAGAAACATATCGGGTACGCATATGGCACATTCAAGCTTTAGGGCAATGCCGATATGTGCAGGAATAGGGGAGGCTGGCGGTGCGGCGGCAGCAATTGCGGTGAAAAATAAAATGCCGGTCGGCAAGGTGTCGGCAGAGGAAATACGCAGCGTTATTCAATAGAGCGGTGACGTTGTGAAAAACATCGGCTGAAGGTATGATTCCGTTCAGCCGATGTTGCAGCTATCCGCAGGATATAAATATTATTGCAATGACATCGCCGGTACGGAGAATCAAGGACATAAAATCAAATGCAAAAATAAATATGCATCGGTCCTTTTCGTTTCAAGCTATATATTTTTTTCAAAAAATGCAATATCACGCTTTACGGCGGAAATATCCGAATCAAGGATATATCCGTCAAATTTGCCGTTTTTGAACTGCAATATATAATCGGCTGTTTTGGATTTAAGTCCGTCTGTCAGGCAATTTTTCTTGATTTCGTATACTGCTGCGGCAAGACATGATAAAAAGCTGTCCGGCACGGTTTCGGTATCGAGTGCGAAAAACCCTTTTTCCGCATCTTTCGCATCATATACTTCAAGCAGATTTCCGAACTGCTCGTATACATCGTCTTTAATTTCTTCATAATCATAATCGATAAAATCCATTTTAATTCCTCCAATTGCATAAAAATCCGAAAAATTTCTTGACAAGCATTTACAAATATGATAAAATAGTAAGTAATAAGTATATTTTTTACCAGTATAACATAAAATTTATACTATGTCAATGCCTTTTTCGACAATATATTTTCCAATTGATACAAATTTGTAACAAAAACGTATCATTAAGATATTGAAATATATTAAAAATTAGTGTATAATATATATAAAGAGCAAAGCGCAGGAGGTCATTACATTATGAAAAAATCAAGAAGAATATCGGCATTTTTTATTGCGGCGGCAATGATGTTTGTTTCGGGCTGCAGCGGAATTAACGTTGTGGATGCGTCGTATATTGCAAAAGTCAACGGAGAAGAAATAAAGACTTCCGAATTTATGTATTATCTCGCAGTTGCGAAAATGACAATCCAGCAGTCGGCGGATACGTCCGTTAATGCGGATTTTTGGAATACAACGGAGATTGACGGCAAAAAGGCTATTGATGTCGCAAAGGAAAAAGCTCTTGAAGATGCGGTGAAAGCGACAATCATTGCTCAAAAAGCTATGGACGAGGGCTTCAGTGCAGATACTGCGGAAGCTTCGCAGCAGATAAATAAGGCTGTTTCGGGCGTTCAGTCATATGCGGAATCAAACGGATTCACGGAAGAGGGTCTTAAAATAGCATACAAAAAAGCATATCTTCGCACAAAGCTTTTTGACAAATATGAGGCTGACGGAAAAATCAATGTTTCTGACGACGAAATAAAAGATTATTACGAGAAAAATTTCCGCACGGTCAAGCATATACTTATAATGACGACAGACCCTGATTCCGGGGCGGCAAAGAGAAGCGACGAGGAAGCTCTTAAGATAGCGGAAGAAACAGAAACAAAGATTGTCGGCGGAGCGGATTTCGATGTGCTTATGAACGAAATATCAGAAGACCCCGGTCTGGCAAGCAATCCGGAGGGATATACTTTCGCAAAAAACGGTTCGATGGTAAAAGAATTTGAAGAAGCGGCATTCAAGCTTCAGGAGAATGAAGTAAGCGAACCGGTAAAAACAAGCTACGGATATCATATTTTGAAACGCTGTCCGCTGATTTCGTATGATAAATATGTTGAAGCTAACGGTGTAGACTCAATTAAAACGGCAATATCATCAGTTGCAGAGGATAAATTTGTCAACAAATGGAAAAAAGACGCTAAAATTGAAACAAACAGCAAAAAATATGATTCAATAAAAATAAAAAAATAACGGAGAGGTAATCATGAAAAAGATAATTAACAGAAAGACTTATAATACGGAAACATCGGAAACACTCGGCAGAATTACTTTCGGAGCATTCGGAGACGACGATGGTTTCGAGGAAATACTCATGCAGACAAAATCCGGTAATTTCTTCATTTACGGTATCGGCGGTGCGTCCAGCAAATACACTGAGGAAACAATAGTTCCGCTTACCGCTGCGGAAATGAAAGCATGGAAAAAAGAGAATAATCGGTAATAATGAAACGGGATGCGCAAGCGTCCTGTTTTGTCGTAGTGTGCGAATTTGAAAAGGAATGATGTAGCTATGATAAACAGTGAGCGGACTAATTTACAAACGCTGTATTTCCCCAAAAGACTGTCGGCGGTATTTGCGAATATAAAGAACTATCCGCTGACGATAATCGAAGCACCTGCCGGATTCGGAAAAACAACAGCGCTTGATTTGTTTTTTTCGGATGAATATTTTAAAACCGTGCAGGTATATAGAAGAACCTTGTTCGGCGGAGGACTTGCGGGTATATGGAACGGTTTTTGCGAGATAATCGGAAAAACCGATAATGTATCGGCGGCAGAACTTGTGCGTGTCGGACTGCCGACAGAAGCGAATGCGGCATATGCGGCAGAAATCATGTGCGAAATCGAATGTGAAAAAGAAACATATATTGTTTTTGATAATTTTGAAAGTACCGAAGAATTGAATATCTTCTTAACGCTGATTTCGCATTGCGAAAATAAAAATCTGCATATTGTTCTTGCCATGCGCCAGATTCCGGCGGTAAACCGTTCCGGACTTTTTATGAGCAATAAAATTTATTTTATCGGTGGGACGGAATTTGTTTTTTCAAAAGAGGATATAAAAGAATATTTTAAAAATGCCGGAATTACGCTTGTGCCGGACGAGCTGGACAAGGTGTGTTCGATTACGGACGGCTGGATATTCGCCGTATATTTGCAGTTGCTTTTCTATGCACGCAACGGATATTTCAAGACGGAAATTTTAAACAGCCTTATAGAAAATGCATTTTTCGGCAGACTTTCCGAGGAAGAAAAGGATTTCTATCTGGCACTTTCGGCGTTCAAAAGCTTCACGGTGCGTCAGGCTATGTTTGTTTCCGGGAAAACAGCGGAATTTGTTAAATCCAAAATTGAGAATAACGGATTTGTACATTATGATGAGAACAGACGCAGATATTATTTTCACAGTCTGTTGCTGGAATATATTAAAAACGTGTTTGCGGAGCTTTCGGACGAGAAGCAGAACGAAATATATTTAAAAGGCGGCTTGTGGGAAGAGAAAAGCGGAGAGAAGATTGCGGCGGTAAAGCTGTATCAAAAGGCAAACGCATACGAAAATATATTTGCAATGCCTCGTACAAGCTATGATTTGGCGGACATTGAGGACAAGTATACATATGATACGATTATAGATATTCTTGAAAATACACCGTGCGAGGTTAAGCTGAAATATCCGGAAAGCCTTATTACGCTTGCGTTTACACTGTTTTTTATAAACGAAAACGAAAAGCTTGCTTCATATATTCCTCAGGTATGCGATATTATAGAACGAAGCGACATAAGTGCGGAACGCAAAAATGCATGTTTCGGAGAAGTTGAACTGCTCATATCGTTTCTGCAATACAACAGGATAGACGAGATGAGCGCTCATCACAAAAAGGCGTATGAACTTCTGGGACACAAATCAAGCATTATGAATTTAAAAAGCACGTGGACGTTCGGTTCGCCGTCGGTTTTGTGTTTGTATCATCGTGAAGTCGTCGGATTGGAAAGAGAACTTGCGCTGATGGACGAATGTATGCCGATATATTATAAGCTCACGGGCGGACATGGCAGCGGTGCGGAATATATGATGCGTGCGGAAGCGGAGTTTATGCGAGGCAATATCGATATTGCCGAAACATACGCATACAGGGCGATGTTTGCCGCAGAAAGCAAGAAGCAAAACAGCGTTTATCAGTGCGGTTTGTTTTTGCTTGCCAATATTGCAATGCAAAAGGGAAATGAGGAGACATTGTCGGATATTATATTCGATATGTCTGAGAAGTCGGCGGAAAATAAAGAAGATTTGTGCAGATATACTTTGGACTTGTTTTTAGGTTATATATATTCTGTGACGGGCAGAACCGATAAAACGGCAGAATGGCTGGCAAACGGCGACATAAATGAAAACCGTGTCGCATTAATGGCAATGCCGTTCGCACATATGATATATGCAAAAATTTTGCTTGAACAAAGAGAGTATACGAAACTTTTTGCATTTTGTCCGTTTGCGGACGAGATTGCCGGGATTTTTCCGAATATTGTTCCGCAGATATATTATAAGATATATTCGGCTTGCGCATATTGTGAAACCGGGGAAAAAGAAAAAGCGTGTGCAGAGCTTAAAACCGCACTTGATACGGCATTGCCGGACAAGCTTTATATGCCGTTTGTACATAATTATTTGAAGCTTGAACCTGTATTTAAAGAAGTAGGGAAAGTTGATGAAATATGTGCGCTCGGAGAATCATTCAAGAAATCGTTAAAGCTGTTTGAAAAGAAGAAACCGCAGTTGTCACCGAGAGAAAAAGAAGTAGCTGATTTGATAGTGCAGGGATTTACAAACAAGCAGATTGCCGAAAGACTGTATGTTTCGATTTCCACTGTAAAAATGACGGTCAGCAGCATATTTGAAAAGACAGGGATAGAGTCCCGTGTGCAACTAAAAGAGAATTATAGAAAAGAGGGTACGGCAAGATGAAATTATCTTGCAGCACCCTCTTTTTGGAGATTTAATAGAGTTTCTAAAAATCTTTCATTATAAATTCCTTGTATTTCCCCGGAGTTACGGATTCATATTTTACAAACGTACGCATGAAGGTGCGGACACTGTTGAATCCGGTGCGGCCGGATATTTCTTCGAGAGAAAGCGAGGTGGAGCATAGCAGCTCTTTTGCCTTGTCTATTCTCTTTTTGCTTATATAATCGAGAAGTCCGTGACCTGTTACTTTTTTGAAAATGCTCGAAATGTAGTACGGAGTCATGGAAAAATGCTCGCCTACCATGGCGATGTTCATGGCGCTGTTCAAATAGTTGTTGTCAACGAAGCTGATAACCTGACCGGATAAAACCTCGTCCTTGGATTCCGGTATTTCCTCTGTGTTTTCTTCAGGTTTTACGGCTTGACATATGTTGTATGCAAAATCAAGAAATTTGCGCGAAAATTCGGTTAAGCTGTTGAAGTCGAGAACCGAATATCCGTCCGAAATATCAATGCCGTTTTTGCCGGCGGACTTTATTACCGAAATGACTATATCGTAAAGAATAACCTTTGTTTTTTCAGCGGGAAATGACGCACAGCGTTCGGTTAAAACAGAGAGAAGCTGTTCGAATGTTTCAAAATCACCGGACAAAATCGCCTTTGTAAGCTGCTCCTCTTCGTTGCTTATGTTGCTGTATGCGGCTGTTGTGCCGTTTGTTTCGTAAAAGGCTATGGGCTTCTTTATATTTTTAAATTTAATCGTATCAACTGTTTTGTTGTATATTTTCGCAATGTTTTCTTTGCCGGAAAAGCGTGCGCTTACATACACGGAAATTACAAGACCGAAGTTTTGCTCTATGAACCGGCGTGCGTCCGTGAAAAGCTTGCTGAATTTTTCCGTATCGTCAAAATTCGGGTCGATATTCAAAATACCCGTTATTTGCCCGTCTATTTCCGCTATTGAACAAATACCTATGTCGAGCATGATTTCTTCAAGAACATTTTGTATAATGAAAAACATCATGTCAAAGCGTTCGTCCTCGCTCATGGCAGTTTCGTCGGGGAAAAACTTTTCAAATTCGCTTATTGAAATTATCAGTATGCGAAAATCCGTGTATTTGAAGCTTATATCAGTCTTTTTGTAATTCCCGCGCAGAAGATTTTCAATATCTCTTGCATAGTTTATTTTTTTGTGTTCATGTTCTAAATGCCGCAGCTGCGATTTGTTTTTTGTGTAATCGCTGAGTGCGTTTTCTATCAGCGAAAATTCGCTTGTTTTGCTGTCATCGGAAAAAATATCGGTAAATTTCGATTTCAGATTATTAATCGGCTGATAATTTTTCAATGCAAAGAAATATGCCACAAGTACGCTTAAAATAAGCGATATTATGATATTTGTCACGAAAAGCGTGCGTATAAAGCTGAGCTTCGCCCAAAATACACTGTTCGGAACGGAAATAATATATTTCCAGTTGTTGAACTGCGAGGTGCAGTATACGGCTGTGTTTTTAAAATCACGCAAAACGCCGCTTTCGTCTCTGTAGACGGCATAATCGCTGACGGAAATCTTGCTGTCTGTGCTGTATGCAAGAATATTTTCGTTTTTCGGACTTATAATATAAAAATTCTTGTCGGAAAGCATTTTGAAACTGTCTATCTTTTCAATCAGCGTATGCTCGTTAAATCTGAAAATAACCTGTGCGTCGATATAACTCGTCTGAAAAACAGGAAGCTGGTATATCAGCTCGATATATTTTCTGCCGTCATTGTATTCGCATATCCGGCTCGTTGCATAAGTATTTTCATCCATAGATGAATACCAGCCGGCATATTTAAGATTGCTTCCTTTATAAAATTTGTCGAAAAATTCCGGTGCGCCGTTAAAATATCTCGAAGCCACGGCGATATCGAGATTGTTGAAATATATGAAAATTTCATCGAAACCGTCATTCAGCATAATTGCATTTGAAGAAATATCACGTGTGAGCTTGTATATTTCCGGAATGTATACGCTTTCGTCCGTTTCGCCGGGAAATGCCGTAAGGTTTGTCATATGCTGATTTGTGGAAAGCGATGTCAGAGATTTTTCGCATGACGCAAAAAGAGAATCCGTATACAAACGGATTTCGTTTAAAATACTTTCGTTGTATTGTGTAACCTCGGAGCGCACCACTCTTGACGCACTTGTATATATTAATACGTTGCTTATCAGAGGAATGGAAAAAACTATTATGTATGTTAAAAACCATGATGTAATAAGCTTGCTTTTTTTCACGGTGTACCTCCTTCAGAATCAAATATTTGCAATTTCATTATATCAGCTCGGACAGCTTTTGTCAAGTGGAAAAATACGATAAATCGGGGGTTTTGGGATTTTGTCAGCGGTATTTGAAATTTTGTCATTGTTTTAAGCGGCGTTTTGAGAAACTGTCTATTTACATTTGAGGTATTCGGATGTTACAATAGATATATAAGAAAATTTGAACGGGCGGTCGGTGTTTTCCGATGTGCCGAAAAAACCAAAGGAGGATTTTATATGAAAGAAAATTTTAAAAGAGCCATAGCGGCGGTAACGGTTGCGGCAGTCTGCACCGGCGGACTTTGTGCCTGCGGCAAAAAAGAAAACGCAAGCGTGTCCGAGATACCGGAGGGGAATGTTTCGTATCCTATAGATACAGATGAAACTCTTACATACTGGGTGAAGCTTGCCGGAGCAATAAGCACAAGCGTTAAGAATTTCGGAGAAACCCCGTTTGCGAAAAAATATATGGAAAATACGGGAATTAAAGTAACTTATAAACACCCGGCACAGGGACAGGAAGCCGAAGCACTGAATCTTCTCATTGCTTCCGGAGATTTGCCCGATATAATAGAGTCCGACTGGCTCGCAAGAGATCCCGGTTCTTCAATATCCAAAAAAACGATATTGGAGCTTAATGACATTATAAAGAAACAAAGTCCGAATCTGCAAAAATATCTGTCGGAACACCCCAATATAGATAAACAGGTTAAAACAGACGACGGAAAATATTATGTATATCCGTTCATAAGAGGTGACGAGCTGCTTCGCTCGACGGCAGGTTTTATGCTTCGTGCCGATTGGCTTTCGGAGCTTTCGATGGACGTGCCGGAAACGATTGACGAGTGGACGGAGGTATTGAAAGCGTTTAAGGAAAAGAAAAAAGCGGATACGCCGTTTACGGCTACAATCAGCGACTTGTCATATTTTGCGGGCGCATACGGAATTGAACCTGATTTCTATGTTGATAACGGCAAGGTTAAATACGGCAGCTTGGAAAACGGCTTCAAGGATTATCTTGAAACAATAAAAAGCTGGTATGATATGGGATTCCTCGACAAAAACTTCGCCGTAATGGAATACAGCGCAAAAAATGCGGCTATGCTTGACGGCACGGCGGGTGCAACATTCGGTGCAGGCGGCGGAGCGCTCGGCGTATATCTCAATGCAAAGAAAGATTCGGGCGAAAGCTACGACCTTGTTGCTGCGCCGTTCCCGACATTGAAAAAAGGCGACAAATCAGAATTCGGAAACAAGCAGCTTGAATATTCATCGCTGAACTGTGCGGCAATAACCGGAAAATGCAAGAATCCGGAGCTTGCGGCGAGATTCCTCGATTATTCATATTCCCAAGAAGGATATATGCTCAACAACTTCGGTATTGAGGGCGAAAGCTACGAGATGAAAGACGGCTATCCTACATATACAAAGCTTATAACCGACAATCCGGACGGACTTGCAATGGCGAACGCTCTCGGACTCTATGTGCGCTCATCGGGTGAAGCTCCGATGGTTCAGGATAAGAGATACATCGAACAGTATTATCAGTACGACAGACAGAAAGAAGCTCTTAAGGTATGGTCGGACAACAATCACGAAAATCATAAGATGCCGCAGGTTACACGTACCAAAGAGGAAAATACCGAGTATAACAAGATTATGAAAGATTTGACGGTATACAGAGATGAGGCAATGCTTGAATTTATCGTCGGAACACGCAGCATGAACGATTTTGATAAATATATTGAAAAGCTCAAATCGCTGAAAATAGAACGTGCGATAGAAATTCAGCAGGCAGCATATGACAGATTCTTAAAAAGATAACAGGAGTAAATTCAAATGGCAGAAATAAAAAATGAGTCTTATTTTAAACGGCTCGGCAGAAATATCGTAAAGCATAAGGCAGCATACATCATGGTGCTGCCGGTGCTGATTTACTATATTTTGTTTTGTTACGTTCCTATGTACGGTACACTTATGGCTTTCCAGGATTACGACCCGGCATGGGGTATCCTCGGAAGCCCGTGGGTGGGATTTTCAAATTTCGTGGATTTCTTCACGGGAGAATATTTTTTCAGGTTGGTTAAGAATACGCTGACAATAAGCATTTCCTCGCTTGTTTTCGGATTCCCGGCACCTATATTGCTGGCACTGCTGATAAACGAATTCAGAAGCAAAAAATTTGTAAAGACGGTTCAGACCATAACATATCTTCCGCATTTTATATCGCTTGTGGTAGTATGTGCAATGATTAAAAATTTTGTGTCTGCGGACGGCATTATAGGCGGTATTTATTCAGCATTTCACGATGGTGATAAAACGTCTATGCTGATGAAACCGGAGCTTTTTGTTCCGATATATGTAATATCGGATATATGGCAGGGAGTAGGATGGGGTTCTATAATATATTTTGCGGCGCTTACGGGGATAGACAGTGAGCTTTACGAAGCCTGCACGATAGACGGCGGCGGACGGCTCAGACAGGTGTTCACGGTTACGATTCCGGGTATACTTCCGACTATCGTTATTATGCTTATTATGCGAATAGGCGGTATTTTGAATGTCGGATACGAGAAAATAATACTTTTGTACAGCCCGGTTACGTATAAAACGGCGGACGTAATTTCGTCTTTTGTATACAGAAACGGATTGCAGGAGCTGAACTGGAGCTACGGTACGGCGGTCGGACTGTTTAATTCCGTAATAAATATAATCTTCTTGCTTTTGGCAAATTCGATAAGCAAAAAGGTTACGGAAACAAGTCTTTGGTAGGAGAAATATGATATGAGAAAAGAAAGTTTATCAAGAAAAATATTTGTGGCATGCAATACGCTGTTTATGATTGTACTTATGGCGGCGTGTCTGTATCCCATAATTTATGTATTGCTTGCGTCTTTCAGCAGTGCCAATCTGCTCATGGCAAATTCGGGACTTTTGTATAAACCTCTCGGCTTCACATTCGATGCATATGCGGCGGTGCTGAAAAACCCGATGATAGGCAGAGGGTATCTGAATACACTCTTTGTGGTTGTTGTCGGCGTTTGCCTCAGTATGACGCTTTCGATACTCGGCGCATACTTTTTGTCAAGACGGGATATAATGCTGAAAAATTTTGTAATGGGTATGATAACGGTTACCATGTTTTTCGGCGGAGGTCTTATTCCTTTTTATATGACGGTAAAATCTCTCGGAATGTATAATACGATATGGGCGCTTATAATTCCGAGCTCACTCAATACATTTAATCTTATAATAATGCGCACCTCTTTTATGTCGATACCGGCAAGCCTCGAAGAATCTGCTACGATAGACGGCGCAGGCGAATGGCTGATACTTACGAAGATAATAGTGCCGCTTTCCAAGGCTATGCTTGCGGTTATGGTGCTTTTTTACGGTGTAGGATATTGGAACTCGTGGTTCAATGCGGCAATCTTTCTGAATGAGCGTGATTTGTTTCCGCTTCAGCTTGTGCTGAGAGAGATACTTTTGCAGAACGACACCTCGACAATGACGCAGAATGCGGCTGTCGCAGATGCGCAGTCGGTGGCGGAAACCGTCAAATATGCGGTTATCATAGTTGCTACAGTGCCTATATTAACCGTATATCCGTTTTTGCAGAAATATTTCGTACAGGGCGTTATGGTAGGCGCTTTGAAAGGATAGGAGGAACAGTATGAAAAAGATAATAACATTTGTGATGTGCATGAGCCTTTCGGCTGCTGTGACGGCGGCAGGAATAAATGCGAACGTTTCGTATGACGCAGATAAAAGTATTCTTTCGGTCAGCGGAAATGCTGCGGAGGAATCGCCTCTTTATTATGAGGGAGTGAATGCCGTAATATATCCTACGGGTTCGAAGAATATAACGGCGGACGATGTAAACTCGATGAGATCGGTTGTATATTCGGAGATGACAGATGCCGAGGGAAAGTTCGCATTTGAAATAAATATGCCGGACGGACTGAAAAGCGGAAAGTATACCGTGAAGCTTTCGGACGGCACAAGCAGCAACAGCTATTATATAATTCATGCCGATGCGAAACAGGCTGCGGAAGCACTGAAATATATAAATGCGGCTTCGGCTTTAGAAATGGAAGCTGTGCTCGAACAGCATATAGAAAGCGTAGGAGCGGATAAAGCCGAATATGCGAAATACAGCAAGGATATTGCAGATTATATTTATAAGATGAAACCGAAAAACGGATATGCCGTTTCGGAGCTTCTCAAAGCATATATATGCTCTATGACGGCTGCGGCAATGAAGTCGGGAGATACAACGCTTGAAAATGCGATAAACGATTACGCTTCATATCTGGAAATAAATGCGGAAACAGAATACGCAAATTACAGCGATGAAATAAAATCGGAAATCGAAAGCATTATGAAATCAACCGATTTTAATAAGGACATGAAAACCTTTTACAAGGAATGCCGCATGCTTGCGCTTGTCAGAAAAGCCGGCGGATATACGGAACTTAAAAAACTTGTGCTTGAAAACAGCGAAGCACTCGGAATAGATTTGTATAAATACAATAAGCTCGGCGAATACGCACAGGACAAGGTTTTTCAGAATATGTACAAAAATACGTTCAATAAATATTCGGATATAAAGACCTCATTTAATTCGGCAGTGGACGGCATGCCGAACGATTCCGGCAGCAGCGGAACAGGCGGCGGAGGCGGAACGGGCGGCAGCGGCGCATCAAAATCGAATGCCGTAAATTCAAGCTTTTCAAATACCGTGCCAAAGAACAATGCGGGCGGATTTTCGGATATGTCGGAGCATTGGGCAAAAGAAAATGTTGATATGCTTTATAAAAAAGGCATCGTAAACGGTTATACGGACGGCAGCTTCAAGCCGGAAAACCGTGTTACGAGAGCGGAGTTTGCGAAAATGCTTGAAAAGGCGTTTGAAATCCCGAACGGAGCGGCAGCGGATTTTTCCGATGTATCGGCTTCGGATTGGTATTATTCGTGCGTGAATTCCCTTGCGGGAGCGGGCATAATAACGGGTTTTGACGGAAAGTTTATGCCGAACGAGCTTATATCAAGGCAGGACGCAGCTGTTATGACGGAACGTGTGCTGAAATCGAAAGGAATAAACTTTGACGGCGAATACAGCTTTGCGGACAGCGAAAGCATTGCGGAATATGCCGCAAAAAGCGTAATGAATATGGCGGCAAGCGGCATTATAACAGGCGATAACGGGTATTTCAGACCGAACGGCTTCACAACGAGAGCGGAAGCGGCAACGCTTGTTGTGCGTGCGCTTGCGGCGGCAGGGAAAGGAGCGCAATAATGAAAAGAGCATTTTTAATACTGTTATGTTTGTTTGCAACGTTCAGCGCAAGTGCGGAGGAGCAGCCGGAGACGGGTGTGAAATCGAATGAAGAAAAAGTCATTGAATATGTACTCGACGGCAGCGCATTTGAAACCGAAACCGTAACAAGAGGAGAATTTGTTTCGGCGGCGGTTAAGCTTATGGGATATTCCGAAACACTTAATACAAAAGAGGGATTTAAGGACGTTAAAAAGGATAGTCCGATAAATACGGCACTCAGTCTGGAATGGATTTCGGAGGGCGAAAAGTTTGAACCGCAAAACGAAATGGCGCTCAACGAAGCGGTAAAGGTTGCGGTTTCGGCACTCGGATACAAGGTTGCGGCGCAGGCGCAGGGCGGCTATCCGTCCGGATATATTGCACAGGCGAATAAAATACGTCTGTTGCAGGGAGTGGGCGGAACGCTGAATGCTGAATCCGCATATAAGCTGCTTTTCAATATGGTGAACGCAAAGAAGGTAAACCCCGTAGGGCTCGGCGAGTCCACACAATATGAAACGGAAGAGGAAACCGTTCTCGAAAGCGTACACAGCATATATATGCGGAAAGGCATACTGACGGCAGACAATTTCACAAGCCTTATATCGGACAAAAAGGCAGACGGATATATAGCCGTTGACGGAATGAGAATAAAGTATGACGGCGAATGTACCGATATGCTCGGTATGAAATGCAAGGTATATTATACATATGATGATATAAACGATATAAAGGAAGCTTTTCTGCTTATTGAGGAAACATATGAAAAACTCATTGTTCCGATTAATAAGATAACCGATATTAAAGACGGAAAAATAGAATATGAGGAAAACGAAAAAGACGAAAACGCAAGCATAGATAAAAGCTGCTATACGATATATAACGGAAAGAAAGCCGTGCTTTCAAAAGAGCTTTTGAAAGAAAATTCGGGTTATGCCATATTGTCGGATAATGATGACGACGGTACATATGATACCGTAAATATAAGCGCATACGAATATTTGACGGTAAAAAGCGTTGACTATACGGAGGAATCGATTACGGATAAAAACAGCAACGCATATGCCCTGTACGATTTGGACGAAAAGGATTTTCGGGTATACGCCGAAAGCGGAGAAGAACTCACAATATACGATATTAAAGCCGATATGATTTTTCGTGTTGTAAAAAGCGAGGACGGCCGGCTGATAAAGCTGTACGGAATCACTCCCGGGAACGTGACGGGCAACGGCGATTATTATGAGGACGGCATATTGTGCATAGACGGCACGGAATACGGCGCAAGCAAGTATTTCAAAGATAATTTTGCCGATAAGCTTAAGCTCGGCGGCGTTGTTTCGGCAGCTATGGACGGCGAATTTGTAATAAGCATGGAAGACGCCGAAAATAAATACAGCTACGGCTATGCGGTGAATGCTGCACCGAAAGCGAATATCGACGAAGATATTGAAATGAAAATATTTACGTCCGGTGCGGAAATGAAAGTGCTTAAGCTTGCTTCAAGGGTTTCCTTGGACGGAGGTTCTTCGGTAAGCGCCAAAACGGCTGTCGACAGACTGAAAAACTCCGGAGAGTTTGAACCGCAGCTCATACGCTATTTGCTTGACAGCGAGGGAAAAATCAAGAAGATAGACACTGCAAGCGATATTGCACCGGCAATACCGGGGGAATATGAAAACAATGACGACGCACTCGTGAGATATTCTTTCCCGGCAGAACCGAGTTACTGGTACAGAGTAAACAGCGGCGTTGTTTCGGGCAGATTCAATCTTATGTCAACAATGATTTTCAGAGTTCCGTCGGACGTTACGGAGGAAGAATTGTTCAGAGTAGGTACACGCTCGGATTTCGGAAACGGACTTATAACAGGTTCGACAGGCACGTTTGAAGTGTATAATCTTATGAAAAACGGTTCTCCGGAAGTGGTTGTATACAGAAATACGGACGTCAGCGTCGGCAAAGGCTCGGCATCGGGCGTTATATCTAAGATATATAAAGGCACGGACAGCGAGGGCGAGATTTACAATATGATAACGCTTTGCGGAGAAAACGGCTACGGCGATTTCTGCGTAAAAGACGATGTTTCGTTGCTGAAATCTTCGGGAAAAGCATTATGCCCCGGTGACGTAATACGATATGTTAAGGACGGCAAGAACCGTATCACGGGAATTACCGTGGATTTTGACAGCGAAAAAATGGAACCGGACAACACGGCGTCCGCAGGATATTTCAATTTCAACGGGCACGACAGCCTGTGCTTCATGACCGGATATGTATATATTTCGGACGGCGGATATGTGCTTGTCAGCAACTCAAAGGACGATAACGGAAATCCTGATTACAGTATCGGAAACATGAGAAATTTCCCGACGAATACAAATAATGTAATAATTTATAATAAAAAGACCAAAACGATTCGGCCGGGCAGCGCAAGCGATATAAAAACATATGTTTCGGACGGCGGCCGTGCGGATTATATCTTGGTTAAACAGGATTATTATATACCGAGGCTTATCGTGATATACAGGGAGGGATAAGGAATGAAAGCAATGAATAAAATCAGGATAACCGCATTTTTTGCAGCTCTTGCGATAGGCGTTCAGGGATTTGCATTTGCGGCAGACGACGGATTTATATACAAAAATGCGTTTGATTCGTATATATCAAACGTTGTGCCGCCGGAGGTGAAAATGCTTACGAACGGTGAAGCGCTTGTACGTGAGGACGGAAAAGGAAACAAAGCGCTTGTTATAACGGATAACGGAGCAACCTCCGAAATGACGGTAGATACGGGAGAGCTTAAAGGAAGATACATAGTATCGGCAAAGTTTAAATCCTCCGATATAATGCCGAATATAGAATTCGGTGTGTATTCCTCCTCGGAAAATAAAAAATGCCCGGCAGTTTATGTTAAAGAGGGAGCGGTGTCTGACGCTTCGGGCAAGAAAATAGGGACTGTGGGACGAGGTATGTACGATGAAATCGCACTCGGCTTCGATACCTCCGCAGGGGTTGTAAGCACAGCGTTTAACGGTATGTGGAAAGTATCAAGGCAGAAAGTTTCATCAATGCCCTCAAAAGCGGACAGAATATATATCAAAGTTACGCACAAGGACAGACAAAACGATATTTATGTTGATGATATAAAGGCATATTCGGGAACAAAGCTTGATAAAACGGAGCTGAAAAGCAGCTTCAATCCGACAGGCTATGAATATGTGAAAATAGACAAGAGCGTACCGGACAGAACGGTATTCGATTCCGGCGATATTGACGACAGAATGGATATCCAGTCGCCTTGGGCGGACTCGTCTTTTAAGCCGCAGGGGGAGAAAAACATTGCAAAAGCAGATATGCAGGACAGATTTAATCCGGAAAGAAAATACGGTGCAAACGGTATGTATTTTGAAAAATCGGACGAGGAGCAGGAAGGACCTATCTGGAACATCTCCGGTACGAGAATAACACAGTATAAATATATTGTTGCAAAAGGCGATTTTATGTCGACTTCGTTTGCGCCCGTAACCGACTTGTTCTATCTCGTTGCAGGCTACAGCGGCGGACGAATAGACACGCCGATGGTACGTTTCAATTCGAGCGGAAATATTGTAACGAGCAGCGGCAACACGGTTAAAACCGTTAAAAGCGGCGAATGGGTAAATGTTATCGCTTCTATCGACTGCGTAGAAAAGACGGCTGATATATACATAAACGGCGAATTTGCCGATACGGTTGCACTCAACAGCAATCTTAATAATCTGGGTTCGATACGTATATGGATTGAAAACGGTGCGGGCAAAGGCAATTTGAGCGTAAAAAATTGTACGGTAAGATGCTATTCGCAGAAATGGACGCCGGAATATGAGGACAACGGAACGCTGTTCCCGAACCAGGACGGCTTTAAGGAATATCTTTCGGATAAGATTGCTTTTCATCAGTATGCCGGAAATGTCGTTGTAAACGGCGAAAAGTATCTGCCGACAACGATGCCGCAGCGCATAGACGACGATTTGTATGTGTGCATTGACGCAATAAATCACGCTTTCGGACTGAATATTGCCGAGAACGGAAAGTCAGAGACGGTGACGGTGGAAAAGGACAGCGCAAAGGTAATGTCAAACGGCGAAACGGTCGATATGGGGCTTGCGGTAAAGGAAATTGACGGAAAGCTCATGATTCCCGTTAAGGCATTTGCCGAAAATATAATGAAGAAATATACATTTGACGACGGCAACGGCATGATTCTCGTTGCTGACAGAAAACTGAATTTCGATTTAAGCCGTGAGATAGTCGAGTATATGGATTCGGACAACAGATACCCGACGGAACGGCCGCTCAGCGGACTTAACAGATATATATTCTTTGAGCGTCCGTCGGCTGCGGAAATCCAAGATATTCTTGCAAAGAATACGGATAATTATACACAGCATCCGAGATTGCTTATGAAAAGCACGGATTTTGACCGCATGAGAGAGCAGAGAAAAACAAATGAGGAATTTAATTCGCTTGTAAATAAAATCCTTGCGAGGGCGGATTCGTATTTCGAAATGGATTCGTTCGTATACAATATTTATGACGGTCAGCGTTTGCTGGATATATGCCGTGATATGCAGGGCAGAGTTAAAAATCTTTCGTTTGCGTATCAGATGACCGGAGATAAGAAATATGCGGAGCTTGCATATAAGTATATGCAGGAATTTACAACGTTCCCGGATTGGAATCCCTCGCATATCATAGACGTTCCCGAAGCTATGGTGGGACTTTCCATCGGATTCGACTGGTGCTACGATGCTTATACAAAGGAGCAAAGAGATGTGCTTGCGGACGGCATGAAACGGCTCGGTATAGATACTCTCGAAAAGGCGTATCACGGACGCATGATGAGCGGCGGCAAAGCGGACAGAGGCGATATATTCGTAAAATGGAAAAGCAACTTCAATACCGTTGTAAACGGCGGTGCGATAATGGGGGCGACTGCGTTTGCGGAATACTATCCCGAAGCCTCCGCAGAACTTATAGAACACGCATTGAGAAGCTTGGAATATACTATGATAGGCTTTCTGCCGGCCGGAGGCTGGGTAGAAAGCGTAGGCTACTGGGATTATACCGTGACATTCCTTCAAAACGGTATCGGAAGCCTTATGACGGCTGCCGGAACGGATTTCGGAATGATGAAATTCCAGGGTATGAAAGATACGGCAATGTTCATACTCAGCTTGGATTCGTTCCAGGGTGCGAACAACTTCCACGATGTCGGCACGGGGCGTATGGTATCGTCGGTTATGGGTTGGCTCGGAAAGGTGTATGACCAGCCGCTGTATTCACTGACGAGAAAAGAGGCGGTGCTCAGCGGATATTCGTGTACTCTTAATGATTTGATGTATTATAATGCGGACGAAAAGGCGGATGCAAACGAGCTGCCGAAAGACTGCTGGACAGAGGGCGTGGAAACCATATCAATGAGAGAATCTTATACCAACAGAACGGGTATGTTCGCTTCGGCTCATGCCGGACTTGTAACCTGCTACCATTCGCAGGTAGACGTAGGGACGTTTGTATATGATGTTCTCGGCGAACGCTGGGCAATGGACCTCGGCATGGAAAATTATAACCTGAAGCTGAACAACTGGGGCGATAGCTACAGAAGAAGGGCAGAGGGACAGAACGTTATGCTGTTCAATCCGGACGAAACAACGGGACAGAATCCAAAAGGCTTCGCACCGAAAAAGGAATTTGTAAGCAAGGAAAGAGGCGCTTACTGCATATTTGATATGTCGGATATTTATCCGGATTATTTAAGTGAGGCGGAAAGAGGATTTTTAACGCAGGACGACAGAAGAAGCCTTGTAATACGTGATGAATTTACGATGAAGGATTATACGGACGGATATTGGTTCATGCACACCGATGCGGAAGCGGAGGTCGCAGACAACAACACCGTTATTCTGACAAAGAACCGCAAAAAAGTTAAAGTAAGCATACTCACGGATATAGACGGACTTGAAACAACGGTTATGGACGCAGTTCCGCTGCCGACATCGCCGACGGTAGAGGGTCAGAATCCGAATACGGGAATAAGAAAAATCGCACTCAAATTCAATGCGACGGGCAAGCATTATATTGCGGTGAAGCTTGCGCCTATGGGCGAGGCGGCGGCAAATAGTGAATTTACAAATGTGCCTATGTCGGAATGGACTGTTCCGGACGGCGCACTTGCGGCAGCGGAGGATTTGAGCCTGAAAGATATTCTTGTAAACGGAAAATCGAACGGCGGAGAAATAACAGTGCCGATGTCAGAGGGCGACCCGATGCCGGAGATAACCCCCGTACCGAACGTAAGCGGAAAGTATTGCGAGGTTTTACCGGCGGAAAATACAGACGGAGAAACACGTATAAGAATATATAACGACGCACGTACAACGTATATGGAGCATTACATCAATTATAAGGTATACGGAATACCGAAAGATGTAATGGATATGCACAGATACCCGATACTTAAAGTTGAGGTTGGTTCGACTCCGGAACCGGAGAACAACAAATGGAATATGTTTGACGAATCTATGTCTACGAGATGGACAACAATGACGGTAGGCGATACGGCGGTGTTCGACCTCGGAGATGAAAAGAAGATAGATGCGTTGGCGGTTGCATTCTGGCAGGGTGACAAACGTGTGTATAAGTATGAACTCAGCGTATCAAACGACGGCGAAACGTGGCAGAAGATAGAAAACGTACCGAGCGAGGGCGCAGGATATAATCTTACGGAAACCGGCGGAGTTACGGCGAGATATGTAAGATATACAAACCTCGGAAACAGTGTAAACGTAAACGGAAATATTCTTGAATTTGCTATTCTGCATAAGGATTAAGGAGGTCAATATGAAAAAATTAATTTGTATAATCCTTGCGTCAATGCTTTTCGGAATATCGGTGTCGGCGTACAACGCAGGCATGGAGGCTCTGACAGAGCTGCCTGCCGGCTGGAGCGTCAGCCGTGCCGGAGCAGGAACGGGAACTGCCGAAATATCGGAAAATGCATTGGTGCTGACTGCACCGAACGAGGCTTCGGCGAACAGAATAACCGTTGAAACGGATAAATTCGCACTCGAAAAAGGCAATGCGGAAATAGATTTAAGCTTTGAATATTCGGGCGAAACAAGCGAGAGAAAGACGGTTGCGCTGACGGACGGCAATGCGAGAAATACCGTAAATGTATTGGCAATTACGGGAAACAGTCTTAAGCTTTTTAATAAGACGGCAAGTGACATCAAACCGAATACACGCTACGATTTTAAAATGTATATAGATACGGAAAATCAGAAAGCGGTTGTATTTGACGGAGAAAATGTTTTTTATGAGGGAGATGCGCAGTGGGCTGCAAATATAGATTTTTCAAATCTGTATTTCAGTATGCTGGCGCAGACGGCAGCAGCCTCAAAGTCGCTTGCGGTGCTGAAAATATATTCGCTGGCGTCGTACGAAACGGGCGAATATGCGTTTTTGTCAACTCCGGCGGACGGCGAATTTGTAAGCGTGAAAAACGTTGAAAAAATAACGGTTAATTTCGGAGAAACGGCAGCGCCGCAGACTCTGAAAGAAGAAAACTTCACGCTTCTTGAAAACGAAACGGAAATTCCGTTTGAGCTTTCGGCAGAAAAAGATAAGGTGTATATTACAGCCGAATTTAAAGAAAACCGGGAATATAAGCTTGTCATAAAGAGCATTGTCAATTGCTTCAATGAGGTTAAGGGAACGGATAAAGAAATATCGTTCCGAGCGGTGTCGGAGGATTATGAAATCCCCAAGATAGAAATATCCGATTTGAGCGACAGGGAAATCTATGACGGTCAGACGGAAACCATAGGCTTTTCGGCAGAGGGCGATATAGCAAGAATATATGTGTATGTAAACGGCATACAGAAAGATACGCTTTCTGCAAGTGCAAGAGAATATGCGTTTCGTGAAAAAAGCGGAGAGTATACGCTGTATTTTGCGGCGGCGGATTCTCTCGGCGCAACGGGACAAAGCTCGGAAATTAAAATTAATGTACTTGAAAACGATTCACCGATGATAGATTTTGTCGGCATAAAGGACGGCGCAGTGCTTAATATTGCGGATTCTCTCAAAATAGCCGTGTCGGATACGCAGAGCGTAAACACGAAAGTATATGCGGACGGCGAAGAAATTCTTTCGACGCACGAAACCGATATTTCGATTTCGCTTGAAAGCATCGGTACCGGTATGCATTATATCAGAGTTTCGGCAAGCGATGAATACGGAAAGATTTCCGAAAACAGCATAAGCATAAAGGTGGTAAACGAGATTGAAGCTATAGTATCGTCGGAAGATTTCTCGAAAGGCATACCGAGCGGCTATTCCGTAGTCGAACAGGGCGGATTCATACGTAGCGAAACAATAGATGAGGAACATGGGAAAAGCTGTCTTGTAGGCATGGGACTTCCGAAAGAAGGACAGTCGGACTGCGCATGGCTCGGAATCCCGAACGGAGGAAGAAAAAGCCTTGTATATACAATGGAGGTTTATATGGACGGCGCAATGAGCGGCGCATACAGCGACACAATACGTATAAACGGCAGAGGAAACGGCTCGATAGATGATAACTATATATCAATCGGCGGAGGAAACATATCGTTCAAAAATCCGTCAAACGGTGCGAGTGTATATAATTTTAAATACAGCGAAAAAACGTGGTACAAGATAAGTATCGGAATAAACGTAAACAACGGTACGGGTTCATATGCTGTGTGGGACGAAAACGGCACCTTGGTATCGGAGGGGGCAACTGTGCTGAATCCGAATCTTACGTCCGCACCTACGATTAGAATATACGGTTCGAGAACGAACACTGCGGAGGGCGAAAAGTATATTGCGATAGATAATCTTGAAATAAAAAGCTCCGCAAAAACTCCTTCAATAATTTCGGCTTCCAATGACGGAAAAACGGTTACGGCGGAATTTGACGAGTATTTTGAAGATACCAAGCTTGAAGCGGACAGCGTAAGCATAAGCGGCGCAGAGGTTGAAGCAGCCGAAATTTTGGGAGGAAAGCTCGTTGTAACTCTTAAAAACAAGCTGAAATACAACAGAGAATATATGATAACACTGAAAAAGGGTGTGCGGTTTGCGGCAGGTTTTGAACTGACAAACGATATTAAATACAAATTTGTATCGGCACTCGAACCGCTCAGCATAATAAACGAATCGCTGAAACA
Organism: uncultured Clostridia bacterium; assembly: GCA_934792465.1. Lineage (GTDB taxonomy): Bacteria > Bacillota > Clostridia > RUG12999 > RUG12999 > CAKVOK01. The sequence goes on from CAKVOK010000027.1 coordinate 26,807, forward strand.
AAACGGCGGCAATATCGTATATTCGGGCTGCTTCGCAGGAAGCGAAAGCGCAGGCGCAACAGCTGTTGCGATATTGCAGGAGTTTAAAAACGGAAGAATCGTTTCGCAGACGGCAAAGGAAATAAATGCCGGTGATTTTAAGATTGAAAAAGCGTTTAAAGGCGATGCGGTACGTGCTTATGTATGGGACGGACTTTCTTCCATGAAATTGATTTCCGGGGATATTTTAAAATACACCTCAAAATAAAATTATAAAAAGGAGAGAAAACAAATGGGAAAATGTAAATTCGGGAAAACTATTTCGGTACTTTTGGCATTTATGATGCTGATACCGTCGATGATTTCGGTTAGCGCCGAGGAATCGCCGGTAATCGACTGGACAGTCGATTTCAGCGAAAATGCAGGGGCGTATAAATGGAATGCATGGGGCGACAACAGTACGCTTGCAGCTTCAAAGAATGGCTGGGACAATATTATTATCAACGGCGGATTGGAAGCAAAAGTAGAGGATAAACAATATGATGCGGCAGACGGAAGTGGGGCAAAAAAAAATACTGCTGCGGTATATTTGGCAACTACAAACAATTCGGACGGAAAGACTGCTATGATGAAACTGGAAACAGACAAAGCTCTTGAAGTCGGACAGACGGCGGTAATTTCGTTTGATTATGCAATGGAAGATGATTCGAGCAAGCTTGCGAGATATATTGCCGTGAATCAAAGTACATCGAGTTCCTTGCAGCTTGCGCAGCTTTGCGGCGATTCGCTTCGTATAAGCGGAACAAAGTATAATTCGGCGAGCGGCGGATATGTAGGCATGAAATGGAACGGAGCACTTTTAGACTGGAGATGGCATCATTTTGAATACCGCCTCGGCGTTATGGACGACGGAACATATGTTGTTGTATATCTGAACGGACAGAAGCTTGATGAGTTTAAATCCTCGGCATCTATAACAAGCTTCAAGGATTTGACTTTCTATACATGGAGCATACCGAGCGATAAAACCGTTATAAAAACAAGAATCGACAATATTAATTTTAAAGTGCTGAACGTATCGACAAAGCCGACGGAAGAGGACGAAAGATTTAAACCAAGTTCGCTCAACTGGAACTTTGAAACGCCGAGCAAGGGCAAGAGTGTTCCTGTTGTCAACGAAAACGATATTGCAAAGCATGATTTTGTAAGCGGTAAGTTCGGAAAAGCTTCGAGTGATGTTTCGCTTCGTTTATATAATGAGGAAAAAGAAAGAGGAAGCGTGGACACATACCATTGGTTTAACACCTCGTGGAGCGACCGCATGACATACGGCGGTACGCAGGATATGGAATTTAAATTTGCGTATGACGGTCCGTTTGCGGGATTGCATCTTTGGTCAAGGTCATATAAGGCAACTCAGCCGGCAGTCAAAGCCTTTGATTTGGGAAAAGCTGTTCAGATAGGTTCAAACGGAATACTTAATGCATTCGGACAGAGTTTCGCAAAGCTTAATCTTGAAAGAGGAAAATGGTACAAACTTAATATTGTTACAACATCAATAAGTGAATCGGAATGTAAATTTACATATAAAATTCTTCTTGACAACAATGTTGTGTGCGAGGGAGAAAAGCAGTACGGCGCAGACGGAAGTATAGCAGAACCGTGGACGGGATTCCAGAATATGCGTATCGGCTACAACTGGGACGGTGCAGGCCTTAAGTCCGGCAGCGGAGAAACAGCGATATACAATGCAAATTCAACATATATTGATGATATAAAAGTAACTCATTACACAGCATCAGATCTCGAAAACGGGGATTATGCCGCAGTGCTTGCACATACTCCGATAACGCTTTCGCACAGCAATCCGTTTATAAACAAATATATGTCGGATAACGGACGTATTTCAAGCTATATTCTGCCTGATGTTTCGGCAGACGACTATATGAGCGGTCTTACCGCAGGCAATGCGGAAAGCGTAACGTTAAACGGTGATAATACAGGCTTGATGTACGGTAAATCCGCAGAAATTAAAACATTAAGCGGTGAGAAACTCTATCTTACACCGAATGCGGAAACTAAGACTGTTCTCAAACCCGTGATTTCGGGAAGCGGAATATCGGGTCTGAGTCCCGTTGCGGCAAACTTCACAACATATGAGTATAAGGCTTCCGTTGCCGGCAGAGCAGAGGAAGATTATGCAGCGTTTATTTCCGTAACGGATAAAGATACGGAAGAGCATGTTGCACCGGCACTTATGGGCGGAAGCGGAACAACAGCTCCGACAATTCTGACAACCTCCGTATACGTAGGCAAAGGCAGTGCGGGAATAGCAAGACTGCTCGTAAATTATGTTTCGGATTATAATAAATCGGCGCAGGAATGTGCGGTACAGATAGACGGCAGTGGCAATGTAAGAATAAACGAAGAAAATAAGATTAGCGGCAAGGCAACTTTGAACGGCTGGAACAAGATTGAAGTTGTAACGTATCCGGGCAGCAGAAATATAGATTTAAGACTGAACGGAAAGCTCATTGCGGAAAATGTCCGGGCGTTTAAAAATACAGTCGATTATTATGAACGTTTCAAATGGGAAGCACCAATGTATAAACAGGTTTTAGGTTCAAGTAAATTCGGATTTGCCGATATTGAACTTAAGTCGGGCGCATATGCCGATTTTGCTTCCGAAACGTCGCTTGTAAGCACGAACGAAGAATATATTCCGTACAACAGAGCGAACGTGCTTTATGTTCCGGAGCTTGCGTCTGTTGCGGATATTTATACGGAATTTGAAAATTCCGACAGCGTGCGAAATGTATATGCTGATTCTTCCATGACGGCAGGTGCGGAAGAAGATTTGGCAGACGGCAACGTTGTTGTAATTGAAAAAGACGGTGTATTTAAATATTATACCGTAAAGACAGGTACACCGGGACTTGAAACGCTCGGAATCAAATACAGCGTAAACGGCGACGATACAAAATATAAATTTGAAAACGGCAAGCTGAATATCTCGGCAGAGTTCGAGGGAACCGGCGAAAAGGCGGTTGAGCTTTATGTTGTACGCTATGTTGACGGCAAGCTTGCGGAAGTTGCCAAGACAACAAAGGCGGTAAACGGCACGGACAGCGTTGATGCGGAATTTGACGTGACGGACGCAACAGGAAGAATCAAGGTGATTGCGGCGGACGGCAGTCTTGCTCCTTTGTGCGAGGCTCTTGTAATACCCGGAGAGTAAAATATACCCGGAAATAAAGGTTGGACGCTTTCTTCACATAAATCGGGTAAACATGAGCAATAGGGAAAGCGGCTGCTCTTCGCAGTGCCGATGCGCATGGCGCACGGCAGGGAATATCGGGAAAGGCGGATTACGCCGCCTTTCCCATATCTCAAAGAAAAGGAGATTATAATGAAAAAGCTTATATGCATGGTTTTGCTGCTGTTCATGATACATATTCCGGCAAGTGCGGAAATAAATACATTGGATATAGACAACAGCAGCGGAGATTATACCTTTTTCAATTCGCATTATATAAAGGATTACGGTGATACATACCGCAATTTCTGGCCTACTGCGAAAACAAACAAAATAACGATAAACAGAGCCTCTCCCAAAAGGGAAAACGATTATATAATACTTGAGAAGAATACCGACAGCGATTGTCATATAGATGTTACGGCGGTTAAACAATTCAGATATGTTGTTTTCAGCGGAGATTTTATGATTAAAACTCCGGGAACAAATATTCATCTTTGTTATATGCGTGACAGCAAAACAAAATCGGGAACGAATTACGACAGCAACGTATTGATGATAAATCCCGATTTAAAGCTTGTTACGGGCAGCAGCGAGATAATCGGAAGTGTGGAAAAAGATAAGTGGTTTAATATTTCGGTTCAGACTGACGTTGAAAATCATACTGCGGATATTTATATGGACGGAAAACTCATAAAAGGCGGTTTGAAGATAAACAATGCAATAAAATATGTATCTATGATACGTGTGTGGATAAATACCGGAGCGAACGGCGATTTATATGTTGATAATCTGGATTTCACAGGTACAAAATATCCTCCGGACGGAACAATGCACAGCATTTTTTACGGAAACGGCGAGATAGAAAGATATTTGAGCGACAAGACGGCGTTCCACATATACAGCGGAGCGGTGTTTGCGAACGGCAAAAAGACGTATACCGGCAAAAAAGGGCGCATCAAAAACGGCATTTCGTATGTCAAACTCAGCGTATACAAAGACGCTCTCGGAATGCCGAAAGCGGGAGTCACCTCGGATGGATATGTCGATATTGCAAAAGCGGCGGCATATAGCGGCAAATATGTTTTTGACGACGGAAACGGACTTGTCATTGTGAGCGATTATTTCTGCGGACTTACAACAACGGGTGAAACGCCGGAATTTAAAAAAGCGGATAAGATTCTGCCCGATACGAAGGTAGAAGCTGTTAATAAATATATGTTTTATATGCGTGAATCGGCAGAGCAAATCGAACAGCGGTTTGACGCATTGAGCAGAGGTGTACACCCGAGAATTATGGCACGAGCCGAGGATTTTGAAAGAATACGCAATTTCAAGGAAACTGCGGCGGTGATGATGAGAAACAGATTCATATCGCTTGCGGACGGATATTGTGACTTAGAACCCGTTAAGTATGAGGTTGCGGACGGAATGCGCCTGCTGCCGGTGTCGAGGGAGATGCTTTCGAGAATGACGTATCTCGGATTTGCATATCAGATGACGGGCGATGAAAAATATGCGGAAGCGGCATGGAAAAATCTGAAATCGGCAGGTGAATTCCCGGATTGGAATACCTCGCATATGCTCGATACGGGCGAAATGTGCACAGCGTTCGGCATAGGCTACGACTGGATGTACAATGCCTTTACGGAGGAACAGCGCAATTTCATTGCGGAAACCGTCATAAGAATGGGAATATCGCCTACTCGGCTCGCATATTACGGCAGACTTCCGGGCGGCGGCAAAGCGAGATATTCCGCAGAATTTGCAAAATGGAAAAGTAATTTTAATACCGTTATAAACGGCGGAGTTATCGTGGCGGCACTTGCGGTTGCGGAGCATGACAGAGATTTGTGCTTCGATACGGTGGAAAAGGCGGCAAGAAGCCTGGAATATACAATGCAGGGATTTGACCCCGACGGCAGCTGGATAGAAGGGCCGAATTACTGGGGATATACAATGCAATATCTTGCGAGGGCGATAGAATCGTTTAAAAGCGTACTCGGCACGGACTATGGGTTTATAAATTACCGGGGATTTGATAAAACGGCTATGTTTGAAAGAAGTCTTGAATCTGCGCAGGGAATGAACAGCTTCCATGATTCGTGGAACGGACATCTGTCATCAAGCGCATTCAGATGGCTCGGAAATATATTTAACAAAGACGTGTATCATACCGTGCGATATAATCAGCACGGCACGGGAGCACTGCACCGCACGGGCGTGTCGGATCTGCTCTGGTACAAAGAGGGCGTGACCGTGACCGAGGACCAAGGATTGCCGCATGATTGGATAACGAGGGGCATAGAAAGCTTCTCTACAAGGCAGTCGTACCAGGCGGTGTCGCTGATATACGCATCTGCGCACGGCGGACTTGTAACATGCTATCATTCGCAGAAAGACGCAGGAACATTTGTCTTTGATATACTCGACCGCCGATGGGCGGAGGAACTTGACCCGGAGGATTATGACATTGCCGGAAAGTATAATTTTGATGATATATACAGACGGCGCACGGAAGGGCAGAACTGCGTTGTCATAAATCCCGATAAGTCCGGCGGACAGGAGAATGACGGATTTGTACCGATAATAAAATACGATACGTTCAGCGGCGGCATGAATATCGCATATAATATGACGAGTGCATACAAAAGTAATGTAAATTCATATGTTCGCGGATTTGCGGCAGGCGATAATTACAGAAGCTTTACCGTGCGTGATGAAATTCATCTTAAAAAGGAATCCGAAGTGTATTGGTTTATGCATACAAAAGCTAACGCAACGGTGAACGGAAACACTGTTACGCTGGAACGTGACGGTAAAAAGATTAATATGGAATTCGGCATAAATGCGGAGGAATACGAAATAGGCGTTATGGATGCGGTACCGCTCGATACGTCGCCGAATCCGTCCGACCAGACGCCGAACACGGGATACAAAAAAATATACGCAAAAATAAAAGCAAGCGGTGCGCTGAATATAGAAGTAAAGCTTGCGCCGCAGAATATAAAAACGGGACTTTCCGAAAAGCCTGTTTCCGAATGGAGCTCATCTCTCGAAACGGACATCGTGAGATATAATATGTCAAATCTTGCGGTGAATAAAAAGACGGATAAAATAGAGTTTGGAAATTATTCGGGCAACGCCGTCGGCGTTATGATGTACGATACAGCAAACGGAAAATTCGGCAGAGAAGCGACCGACAAAAGCGCATATCTGCATAATACGGGTGAAGCTTTCAGCGGTGAAGCATATCAGTTTTTGAATATTCCGTTCGGCGAGGCAGGAAAAACCGCAGCAGGAGAAAGCATAAGGCTTGATTTGCATTTTGCCGTCGACAAAAACATTACGAGAACAGTGATAGACGGAATAAGCACGGCGGACGGCAAACCTGTCAAGCAAGGCGAAATGGTTGCAATCCGACCGGACGGCACGGTTGAGGCAATGGGGAAGATATTAGGAAAAATTAATCTGATACCGCAGAAATGGTACAGGCTTACTTTGCTGATTAAAGCGGACGAAGAAAATACATATTCCCTGTATATTGATAACAAGCTTGTGGCGGACGGAGTATTCACACCGAAAAATCTTTGGAACACATCGCAGCAGATAAAGATATTCGGCGGACTTACGAATATATGGGTAGGTCACAGATTTTCGGACGCACCGAAAAACAGCGGGGGAGGATATGAAAATACCGAGCTGTACATAGACGATGTTACACTTCAAAAATATGTCGGCGAATATAGCCCGAACGTTCCGAAAATCGGGATTTCGGGAGATGATATTTTAATATCCGAAAACGCAGGACTTACGGTGTTTGCGCCGAGCGGAACGGATATATCCGATGTAAGCGGTGCAAAGGTGCGCAGCGGAAAATATCTGTATTTTCCGACCGAGGATATATATGTGCCGGTGGTAACGGAAACCTCGGACGGAACAATCGGTTGCTATCCGCATTATTTTGCTGCGGACGTAAAAAGCGGCAAGATAAATATTTTGTGTACAGACGGCGGCACGCATACTGCGGAGCATAACGGCAGAATTGTTATAAAGGAATTTGATGGAAAAACAAAGATATATGCGGACGGCGTATTGGCGGAAACGCTTGAAACGGGCGAGATTAAAAACGTTTCGTATGAGAATGCCGAAAATATTTCGGTGTTCAGCGGAATAACGTGTATTCCGTATGAATTTTACGTTGAAAACGGGAAGATAAAAACTTATGCGGACAATGAAAATGCCGTTATGTATGTTTGCGGATATGAGAACGGGAAGCTTGCGGAGGTTAAGACCGCAGCCTTGCAAAATCGTAAATTCAGCGCGGATTTCAGCGGAAAGGCAAAGTGCTTTGTATTTGAAAGAGAAAGCCTGAAACCGCTGTGTGACGTATTTGAGATAAAATAGGAGGAAGAATATGAAAACTTTTTTTAAAACAATATCAATGCTGTTGTCACTGATTGTGATTTCCGCATATGCCGTAATGCCTGCATATGCGGCAGATAATACGGTGTGTGCGCCGGCGCTGTATTACAGCGATTTTTCAACGGCGGAAAGCGAAAATGCCGCTACGTTCGGTTCGGATTGGTCAAACCGAGTTATAGCACGACCAAACAGTGTAGGCGGATTTAATACTGTAGAGAGCGGCGTTTTCGGCAGAAACCAAAACGATAAATCGCTTAAAATGCATACAAAAGCCGATGTGCCGTATACGGACGGCGATCCGTATCAGTGGGTCGGATTTTCCGGGAAAACAGTGGGCGGCGCCGGAGGTTATATAACGTTTTCGCTGGACGTTGCCTTTGACGGAGAAATGAGTAACAAAGAATTTGACTTTTTCTTCAAGGGCGAGAATATGACGAACGACGGTAAACACGCTAATTTCATGCAGATTATATGGAACGGCGATTTAAGAGTAAACGGTGAAACCGTAAAAGAAAAAGCCATAACAATGAAAAAATGGTATAATATTCGTATGCTCATGCATTGCGGTGATAACACAGCGGCAAGTGCCGATGATAAAATATGGTATTCTCTTTATCTTGACGGCGAACAGATTGTAAACAAGAAAAATTTCACACCAAATTGCAGAGGAGCGAAGAAGAATAAGCTTTATGAGATGTCGAACATATGGATGGGTCAGACGGTTTTCGGCACGAAAACGGACGACGGTTTATACCCGGCGCGTGAGATGTATTTCGATAATATACTTCTGATGTCGACGGCGAAAGAACCGTCTATGGACAATGTATATTATACAAATTCGTTTGATTATACCCCGGAAACCGTTCCGGCAGACAATACGCCGATTGATACGACCAAATGGATAACGTTCAATACGGTAAGCGGTACTACGGTTAAATATGTACCGGGACTCGGCGGCAGACCGGACAGCGATTATGCGATTATGTACAGCGTAAACGGCTGGGACGGATATTCCTCTGATAGAAATACGCAGCTTGCCCCGAACGGAAAGACATACGGCAGCGATAACGTGCTGTATAATATTCAATATTCGTTCCTTATGAAAAACTGCGGTTTTACGGATAATAACGGATTGTGGCTGCAATTTATGGGAAAATCCGCCGCAGGCGAACAGTGGTCATCTACACCGTTTATGCGCCCTAACGGCACAATCGGCATAAGTACCGATAAATACTTTAATCAGAACGAATGGAACAAAGTACGTTATACCGTAGATATGATAAACAAGCGTATTGTTTTGTATGTAAACGATAAATACGTAGCTACGACAAAAATGACGGAAAAAAGCACGATTACCGGTATCAGCAGATACAAGATAATTATGTCTTATCCCGAAAGCACAAAGGATAAACCGCTCGATATAGATTTTGATATTGCATTTGACGATTTCATGCTGTATACGGGTATGCCGAAAAGCACGCCGGGGAATACGGTCAGCGTTGATGTGGCCGATGAATATGCGGACAGTGTTATGATTTCCGAGGATAAGATAATTGTTCCGGATGGAATGACTGCCGCAGAGCTTAAAAGCGCAATTAAGACAAATCTCGGTAAGTATGTTTATGAAAATGAAAATTCGTTGGCAGAAACGGCAAAAGTTTCGGACGGCTGCGTTTTCGTGGTTACGGACGGCTATGCATATGTAAGATACACGGTAAGCACACGTAATAAATACGGATTTAATCTTAGAAATTTTGATATGACGCTGAACGGATATGATGTGGAAACCGAGTTTACGCAAGGCGAGCTTTCGCTTAATGTGTCGCTTGACGGATATAAAACGGGTGCGGAGCTTGTTATGGCGCTTGCGGCATATGAGGGCAGCAAGCTTTCGGATATATCTGTTAAAAGTGTGTCGGTTACCTCTGCGGACTACATAGACGGAATCGGGATTAATGATAATGTAAAATATACGATTGGGGATAACGATACAAGCGTAAAGGGTATACTGCTGAATAAATCCTATGCGATGTCGCCGGTATGTGCGCCGATTACGCTTGCGGCAGCTCCGAAAGGCGAAATATCCTCGCTGAAAGAGGTTTATCCGGGCTTTACAAACAAAGCAGTGACGTTCAGCTTCGACGACGGCAGAGTTGAGGATAAAAAGCTGATTGAGGTGTTTAATAAATACGGCGTTGCCGGTACGTTCAATCTCGTATCGGACCAGAACTTTGCAGCGTCCGGTACGGCGGAGGAGCTCAGAGCGGCATATGCCGGCCAGGAAATAGCAAACCATGTAAAGGGTCATCCGCATATGGATTCGACAAACAAAGTAGGACCGGCAAGCTGTTACAGAGCAACGGCAGATGAATTTATAAATGAGATAGAAAGCGGCAGAACGGAGCTTGAAGCAATATTCGGTGAAAACACCGTCAGAGGATATGCCTGGCCGTATAACGACCCGACGATATATCTGACCAATCCGGGTGAGGAAGCGTATAAGGTTTCAAATTATGTAGCGAAAGTAGCTGACCTTGCGTATGCAAGACAGACGCAGACGACAAATTCGTTTGACTTGCCAGAGAATTTCCGTGCATGGAAATTCAGTGCGCATTATGGGTCGCTGCCGTCGATAGGCGAAAGATTTATCGCCGATACGGAAGAAAAACCGAGATTGCTCGCACTTTGGGGTCATTCCTACGAATTTGCGAATGCAGGCACTCCGCTTTCGCTGATAGATGATTTTCTTAAAAAAGCAACCGAAAACGGATATTGGATTCCGACAAATCTTGAACTTGTGAATTATGTAAATGCGCAGCGTGCGGCAGCGAAAACGAAAAATACGATAACAAACGATTCCAATATCGACTTGTACTACGTTGTGAATTACAATCCCGTAATCGTAAAGGCTCACAGCACATATACGCTGTATGACAGTACAACATATCCTACGCTGTATCTTGCGAGCGATTCGATATGCGAGGACGTAACGGACGACGATGTTCGAGAGGGCTGGGGAACTCATATAGGCGATTATCTGGATTCGAGAATTAAGGTAAGCAATCAGGCTATAAGAAGCAGAAGCACGAAAACTTTTCTTCGTGAGGGCAGACTGGATAAGATTCTTGAAACGGCAAAGCCGGGAGATTATCTTTTCGTGCAGTTCGGACATAACGACGGCGGAAATATAAACGAAAGAGGAACAAGCGCAACTTCTACGGCGGAAAACGATACAAGCTACAGATATAATCTGAAAACCTATGCCGCAAGAGCGAGGGAAAAAGGCATGATACCGGTATTTTTAACGTCTGTTGCCACGCCGTATATCGGCAATGACGATTATATTGAGAATTGGCGTAATGCCATGAGAGAAACGGCAGAAGAAATCAATGTTCCGCTTCTCGATATGGGTAATGTATACGGCGCATATCTTGATGAAATAGGCGAAACCGCAGGAAAAGAGCTGTTCATAAGCGACAATCTGCACCCGAATGTTGCCGGTGCGGAGAAAATAGCCGAGCTTGTGGCACAGGAAATCAAGAAATGCAGTGCACTTGAATTATTGGCATATTACGTAAAATAAGAATGGGTTTCTTTCAAACTTGGTTTATATCTCTTAAGGGACATGGAGGAATGGTTATAATTATGATTAGAAAAATAGCGGACAGAGTAGTAAACGGAAACGATACAAACTGGGCAATGAATATAAACAGCTTCGACTGGGTGCCGGGAGTGGGACTCTACGGAATTTTCGGCGCATATAAGAAAACAGGGGATAAAAAGTATTTTGATTTTCTTATTGATTGGGCGGAAAAGCATCTTGACGAAGCATATAAGAAACAGACGATAAATTCCGTTGCGCCGATGCTGACGATTGCCGAGCTTTATAATATCACAAAAAATGAAAAGTATTATAAGGTTTGCACGGATTTGGCGGAATATGTGACGAAAACCGCACCCGTTACAAGCGAGGGCGGACTGGAGCATACGGTTACGGAACCGGGAGCGGGATTCGCCGAACAGATGTGGGCGGATACGCTGTTCATGGCGTGCCTGTTCCTTGCAAAATTCGGAAAATATGCGGAAAAAGAGGAATATGTGAAGTTTGCGCAAAATCAGCTGCTGATACACCTGAAAGCGCTTCGGGATGAAAAAACAGGTCTGTTTTATCATGGCTACAGCTGTATATATAAGAACCATTTAAGCGGAATTAAATGGGGCAGAGCGAATGCATGGATAATTTTTTCGGCAACGGAGATTTTGAAAACCGCACCGGATTTTGACGGAGCGGATTTCGTGAAAGAAGCGATTGGGGCGCAGATTAAGGCGCTGAAACCTCTACAGAGAAAATCAGGCGGATTCGGTACGATTTTGGACGATTCGGATTCGTATGACGAGATTTCAGCTACGGCAGGCATAGCCGCCGGAATAAGAGCCGCCGCAGAGCTTGGCATAGCCGATGAACCGCAGATGTATGAAAATGCGGTAAATGCCGTGAAATCGGCGGTGGACGAAACCGGAACGGTGACGGGAGTTTCGAGCGGTACGCCGATTATGAAAGATGCACAGGCATATAAAAATATAATATGCGAACCCACGCTGTACGGTCAGGCGCTTGCGATTCTGGCAATGTAAATGAAAAATCCGACTTCAAAAGGTAAGCCTTTTGGGGTCGGATTTTTTTGCCGTTGACAAAAAAATGCAGACGTGGTATAATATATTTGTGGATATTTTATCAAACTGCGAATTTTGCGAGAGGAAGTATCAAAATGAAAAAGTCTTTTTGTTTACTGCTTATGGTTTGCCTGCTTATTCTCGGGACAAACACGGTTTTCGCCGCCTATGATGACGGAACGTATACATATATAATATCAAACGGCGAAGCAACCGTAACCGGCGTTGTTTCAAAGTCGGATTTTAAAGGGGCACAGACTATTCCGAAGGAACTCGGAGGATGTCCGGTAACGGCAATCGGGGATAGTGCATTTTATCGCTGTGGCAGTTTGATAAGTATAAGCATACCGAATTCGGTAACGACAATCGGCGATCATACATTTAGCAGTTGCGGTAGCTTAATAGGTATAAATGTCGGAAAAGATAATAAATATTATACTGATATTGATGGCAACCTATATAACAAGGAAAAAACAACAATTATTCAATATGCAATCGGGAAGGCAAACAGTTCATTTGTTATACCTGATTCGGTGACGACAATTGAACATGAGGCATTTCTCGATTGCAGCAGTTTGACAAGTATAAGCATACCTGACACGGTAGCAACAATCGGGTATTGGGCATTTTATGGCTGCAGCAACTTAATAAGTATAAATATACCGGATACCGTAAAGTCAATAGGTAGTGGCGCATTTGATAATACTGCATATTATAGATTAAGTTCAAATTGGGAAAATGGCGTTTTATATGCAGGACATCATCTTATAGCAGCAAAAGAATCTTTATCGGGTATATATAATATTAAGAGTGGTACAAAGACAATCGGAGGAAGTGCGTTTGGCTATTGCAGCAATTTGACAGGTATAAATCTACCCGATTCGATGGTAACAATCGGACATGGCGCATTTAGATATTGCAGGAATATAACAAGCATGAGCATACCCGATTCGGTAAGGTCGATTGAGGATTCTGCATTCGAAAAATGCAGTAGCTTGATGAGCGTAAACATACCTAATTCTGTAACGGCAATCGGATACGGTGCATTTCACGATTGCAGTAGCTTGACGAGCGTAAACATACCCAATTCGGTGACAACAATCGGGAGTTTGGCATTTTCCGGTTGCAGTAGTTTGACAAGCATAAGTATACCTGATGCGGTAACGGCAATTGGTAAATTGGCATTTTTCGGTTGTGATGCTTTAACTGATGTATATATAACAAATTTAGCGGCATGGTGCGAGATTAAATTTGATGATTCTAACTCAAACCCGATGAGTTATGCGAAAAATTTTTATGTTAATAACGAACTTGCCATAGATATAAATATACCTGATACGGTAACCTCCATTGGGAATTATGTGTTTTATAAATGCAGCAACTTAGCAAGCATAAACATACCTAATTCGGTAACGGAAATTGGAAATTATGCATTTGCAAAATGCAGCAGCCTGACAAACATAAATATACCGGATTTGATAATGTCAATCGGGAGTTCGTTATTTTCCGGCTGCAGCAGCCTGACAAGCATAAGTATACCGGATTCGGTGAAAGTAATTGAAGATAATGCATTTAGCTATTGCAGCAGCCTGATGAGCATAAACATACCTAATTCGGTGACAACGATTGGAGGTTTCGCATTTTCCGGCTGCAGCAGTTTGACAAGTATAAACATACCTAATTCGGTGACGGCAATTGGAAGTTCGGCATTTTCCGGCTGCAGCAGCCTGGAAGATGTGTACATAACCGACTTGGCTGCGTGGTGTAAAATTAAATTTGATAGCTGTGTGTCAAACCCGATGTGTTATACAAAGAACTTTTATATTAATAATGAACTTGCAACGGATATAGTTATACCCAATACAGTGATAGAAATTGGCGAGCATGCATTCGAAAATTGCAGTAATCTGACAAGTGTAGATATGGCTGACACTGTAACGACAGTCGGAAGAGATGCATTTTCCGGTTGCAGTAGTTTGACAAGTATAAATATACCTGATTCGGTAACGACAATCGGAAGAGATACATTTGCAAAATGCAGTAGCTTAACAAGTATGAGTATACCCGGTACGGTAACAACAATCAGTGATTTTGTATTTTATGGATGTAGCAGCTTGACAAAAGTGGTTATACCGAGTTCTGTAACATCAATCGGTCAATATGCATTCGATTGTTGCCGCAGGTTAAGAAACGTATACTATGATGGAACGGCAAGCGACTGGCAAAAAATAAGCATTTCGTCGGATAATGATTATTTGATAAATGCGAATATTATATATAATCACAGAGAATATAGATTCAAGACGAATGGCGGCAGTGCGGTTGCGAATATTATTACAGACAGTATTGCCGAAAGTCCCTATACGAAATATGATGGCAAAACATTCTTGGGGTGGTACGACAATAGGGAATTGAGTGGAGAGCCGGTCAGCTTCCCTTATTCCGGAAATAAAACAACCCTTTATGCAAAATGGGCAGATAAGCCTACGGTTACGTATATCGGCGACTATACCGGAAGTCTTACAATTGATTACGGTTCTGATGTAACATTACCGACAGCACAGACGGGATATACCTATTCGTTTACGGTCAACGGCGAAGAGTGGACAGGAAAGAATATCACGAAAGATGTAACTGTCACGGTAACGAAAACAATAAACAAGTACACGGTTACGTATATCGGCGACTATACCGGAAGTGTTACGGTCGATTACGGTTCTGACGTAACATTACCGACGGCACCTACAGGATATACCTATTCGTTTACGGTCAACGGCGAAGAGTGGACGGGGAAGAATATCACGGAAGATGTAACCGTTACAGTAATAAAGACAATAAACAAGTACACGGTTACATACATCGGCGACTACACCGGAAGCATTATGGCTGATTACGGCTCTGATGTAAAATTACCGACAGCACCTACGGGATATACCTATTCGTTTACGGTCAACGGCGAAGAGTGGACAGGAAAGAATATCACGGAAGATGTAACCGTTACGGTGAAAAAAATTCCAAACAAGTACACGATTACATATAAGGGTGATTATACCGGAAGCATTACGGCTGATTACGGCTCTGATGTAACATTACCGATACCGCCTACGGGATATACATATTCGTTTACTGTCAACGGCGAGGAGTGGACGGGAAAGAATATCACGGAAGATGTAACCGTTACGGTGCGGAAAATTCCGAACAAGCACACAATTACATACATCGGCGATTATACTGGAAGTGTTACGGCCGATTACGGTTCTGACGTAACATTACCGACGCCGCCTACGGGATATACATATTCTTTTACGGTCAACGGCGAAGAGTGGACAGGAAAGAATATCACGGAAGATGTAACCGTTACGGTAACGAAAACAATAAACAAGTATACGGTTACATACATCGGCGATTATACCGGAAGCATTACGGCCGATTACGGTTCTGACGTAACATTACCAACAGCACCTACGGGATATACCTATTCTTTTACAGTCAACGGAAGAACGTGGACGGGGAAGAATATCACGAAAGATGTAACCGTTATGGTAATAAAGACAATAAACAAGTACACGGTTACATACATCGGCGATTATACCGGAAGTGTTACGGCCGATTACGGCTCTGACGTAACATTACCGATACCGCCTACGGGATATACATATTCTTTTACAGTCAACGGAAGAACGTGGACGGGGAAGAATATCACGAAAGATGTAACCGTTACGGTAATAAAAACAATAAACAAGTACACGATTACATATAAGGGCGACTATACCGGAAGTGTTACGGCTGATTACGGTTCTGACGTAACGTTACCGAAAGCACCTACGGGATATACATATTCTTTTACTGTCAACGGCGAGGAGTGGACGGGAAAGAATATCACGGAAGATGTAACCGTTACGGTGCGGAAAATTCCGAA
>CAKVOK010000028.1 GCA_934792465.1 uncultured Clostridia bacterium
GCTGTTTTTAGGTGTGAAACCGAAGGTTTCACACAAATGGTTTCGCAAAACCATTTGTTCAGTAGACATTATTTATTACCGAACCTTTTTTTAAATTATTTCTTTGATGTTATTGACAAATGAAATCTAATATGTTAAAATTATAATATTACATTAATGCATACGGAGGAGATTAACATGCTATGCAATAAATGCGGAAAAAATATGGCGGTTGTTTTTTTACAAAACAAATTCAACCCGAACGAACCGCCGAGGGCGCTGTGTATCAAATGCGCAAGAGAAGAAGGCGTTAAAGAAGTTGATAATATAATAAAAAGTATGGGACTTGACCCCGATCGTATGGAAAAGGACATGGACGAGCTTTTTGAAAATATAGACCCTCAGCAGCTGGAGGACGGCGTTAAAGAAATGATGGAATCCATGAAAGACGGCAACGGTATGTTCACACTGAACCCGACATCATCGCAAGATGAAGTGGACGATGACGATTCAGAGAAAAAATTCAATCCTGCCAATATGATAGGCAAATTCTTCGGAATGAACAAGCCTGCCGACGGTGAGGAAAAACCTGCGGCAAACGCCAAAACCGAGAAGAAAGACGAGAAAAATACTCTGAAAAAGCGTAAAACACTCGAAAGCTTCGGTGTCAACCTCACACGCCGTGCCAAAAACGGCGAGATTGATAAGGTTATCGGCAGAGATAATGAAATCGCACGTATTATACAGATTTTAAACAGGCGAACAAAAAACAATCCGGTGCTGCTGGGCGAGCCGGGCGTAGGCAAAACGGCGATAGCCGAAGGACTTGCTATGCGTATCGCAAACAAGGAAGTTCCGGCAAAGCTTATCGGATACGAAATATATCTGATAGATTTTGCGGCAATAGTTGCCGGCACGCAATTCAGAGGTCAGTTTGAAGCAAGGCTCAAAAAGCTTATAGAAGAAGCAAAAAACGAAGGAAATATAATACTCGTTATAGATGAAATCCATAATATAGTGGGCGCCGGCGAAGCAGAGGGCGGAGCTATGAGCGCCGCCAACATCTTAAAACCTGCATTGGCACGCGGTGAGGTGCAGATAATCGGCGCAACGACGCTGAACGAATACCGCAAGAAGATAGAAAAGGATTCTGCGCTTGAACGCCGTTTCCAACCTGTATTCGTAGAAGAACCGTCCGTTGAGGACAGTATAGAAATCATAAAGGGTATACGTGAATATTACGAGGAATATCATAAGGTAAGGCTTTCCGACGAAGTAATAAAATCTGCGGTAATAATGTCTGAAAGATATATACACGACAGGTTTTTGCCGGATAAGGCAATCGACGTAATAGACGAAGCCTCTTCCAAAGTAAATCTTTCCAATACGACATTGACGGAAATAAGCAAAATCGCCGATTTAAGACGGGAAGCAAACATAAAGCTTGCAGACACCGCAGACGACGATTATCAGACAAAAGCGGATATAAAGAGCGAACTTTGCCGCCTTGACGAGCGTGAAAAAACGCTGAAAGAAAATTTTGAATATATTCCCGTAACGGCGGACGATGTTGCCCAGGTAATAGAAATGTGGACGAAAATACCTGTGCAGAAGCTTACTTCAATAGACGGCGAAAAGCTGCTGACGCTTGAAAAAAGCCTGCACAAACGTGTCATAGGTCAGGACGAGGCTATAACGAGCGTTGCCGGAGCGGTACGGCGCAAAAGAGCCGGAATCAGCAGCAAAAAACGTCCTGTTTCGTTTATATTCGTAGGTCCTACGGGCGTAGGAAAAACCGAGCTTGTAAAGGCGCTTGCGGAGAGCGTTTTCGGCAGCGAAGAAGCGCTTATCCGTGTCGATATGTCCGAATACATGGAAAAACATTCGGTTTCGAAGCTTATCGGTTCGCCTCCGGGATATGTGGGTTACGACGAAGCCGGTCAGCTGACGGAAAAAGTAAGACGAAATCCGTATTCGCTGATTTTGCTTGACGAAATAGAAAAGGCGCACCCGGACGTATTCAATATATTCTTACAGGTACTCGACGACGGGCGTATTACGGACAGTCAGGGACGTGTTGTAAACTTTGAAAATACGATAATTGTAATGACCTCAAATGCCGGTTCGGATTATTCTTCGGCAAGCAGTATGGGGTTTGAAACAAGTAAATTTGTAAGCAAATACGAAAAAGCACTGAATCAGCTGTTCCGTCCGGAATTTATCAACCGAATAGACAGGATTATAGAGTTTAAACCGCTTACAAAGGAAGAGCTGGTACAAATCGCCGACCTTCTTATCAAGGATATTACGAGCGCAATGGAGGAAAAAGGCTTTGCGGTGACGGTAACGGACAAGGCAAAAGAATTTATTGCGGAACGCGGATTCGATAAAAAATTCGGGGCAAGACCGATGCGCAGAGCGATTACAAAATATATCGAAGATGAGCTTGCTCATATGCTTATTTCCGGAAGTATTCCAAGCGGTGCGGCAATTGAAATAACTGCGGAAAATGACAATATAAAAATAAATATATAAATTAAAAAGGCGAGGGTGTAACAAAACAAAATTGTTTTGCTGCACCCTCTTTTGTGACCTTAGAAAAATAAAACTTTATGCTAAAGTCTGTTCAAAAATTCTCTTGACTTTTCAGTATATTTGTGATAGAATGAATTTAAACAATGTTCAGTAATGTGTAATGAGGGATAATACTATGGCAAGAAAACCGATGATTGAGGGCGGAACAAAAAATAAAATAATCGAAGTTGCGTCCCGCATGTTCTTTGAAAACGGTTTCGACGGCACGACCATACGAGGAATTATGCGTGAGGTTGGCGGAGAAATCGGGCTTTTTTACTATTATTACAAGACAAAGGATGACCTTTTCACAGACGTACTGGAAAACTTCTTTGAACCGTATAAAAAGGATTTTGAACGCATGGTAGAGGAAACAAGGCAAAATAATTACCGGACGCTTCTCCGTTTCTTTACATATATGAAAAACGGTGTGCGTGAATTTCGGAACAAGTATGAAAACAATATGCACCGTACCGTTCGCTGGGCGATACGTGAGCGTACGCTTACAGTAATCGAACCGTATATTAAAGAAATAATAGATATACTTATAACTTGCGGAGCAACTCCTGTAATGGATTCGAGGCTGACCGCCGTATTTCTGTCACATGGGGTCGGCAGCGTTATTCTGCATGAGGATGCCGACTGGGTAGACGATGTTACAGACGATATAAGAAAAACAGTTAATATGATTATGGGACTGAGCAGTGACAAAGCAAAAGAAATGTTTGAAGAAAACTAAATTTAGAAAGGATTTTAGACATGAAACCGAAAAAAATTATTTTAGCTGCCGTTGCGGCGGCGATATTTCTTACAAATACGGGATATGCGGCAGATACGGCGGCAACACGAGGTTATACTGCGGAATATCTCGTTCGTGCCGCTGATTTTTATAACCCCGGTGTGGCAAAATCCGATATTCTGAAAGGATATGAGGACGGGGAGCTTCACGAAGAAAGAGGTGTAACACGTGCCGAAGCACTTGTAATGATTAAACGTGCGTTCAAAGAATTTCCGGAGCTTACAGGGCACAATAAAAGGGTGGCAATCCCGGCGGAAAGCTTTAACGATATACCGGATTGGGCGAAATCCGAGCTTTCGGATATCTTCGATGCCGGCATAGCGGCCGGAACTGCGGCAAATACGTTTTCGCCCGACGAACCTCTTACGGAGGAGCAGCTGAAGCTGTTTACCGAACGTGTGTATTCGCTTTTCGGCACAAACAAAAACGATGATTTCTACGCTGCCGTAAACCGCGATACATTAAACTCACTTGAAATAAAACCGGGACGTGTAATAAGCGGCACTCTTTACGAGTTGTCCGACAAGGCAACGGCGGAAGTGGGCGAAATCATCAAAAATGCGGTATCGGAGAAAAATGTGAAAAAAGGTTCTCCCGAACAAAAAACAGCCGATTTATATAAAAACATATTGGATAGAGAATCGAGAGAAAAAACAGGACTTGAACCGATACGGCCGTATCTCGATGAGCTTGAAAACGTGAAAAACCTTGCCGAACTCGACAAGTTTCAGTGCCGTGTTATCAAAGAGCTGTATACCCCTCTTCTGGCAGGCTTTTCGATAAATATTGATTTAAAAGACAGCACGAAATATGTGCTTGATTTTTCGGTTGTGTCGCCTTCCATGACAAAAGATTTTTACGAAAGCGGTTCGGAAGAGCAGTATAATTCATACATAAAATATCTTTCCTCGGCTTTTGAAATAAGCGGTGAGGACAAGATTACGGCGGCGGAAAGTGCGAAAAAATATTACGAATTTGAGAAAAAGCTTTCGGCGGCTTCTTTGGATACTCAGGAATATTTCGATGCAGATAAAATTTATAATGTTTTCACTTTTGACGAACTCGGCGAAAGAACAGGTTATCTCAATCCCGACAATCTTTTAAGCAGCGAGGGTCTGAAAAAAGAGGATAAAATCATAGTTGCGGATTTGGGACTTACGGACGCATTTGTAAAAATGTATACAAACGAAAATATTGATACGCTCAAAGTTGTTGCGAAATTAAACCTGCTTATGACGTTCGGAGGTACGCTAAACGACCGTTTCACGGAAATTTCCGAAACCTTCAATCAAGAATATCTCGGCATTTCCGGGGGATATACCGACGAAGAACGTGCTTCAATCGTGCTTCAGGACATAATGCCGGAGTATATCGGCAAAATCTATGCCGAAAAGTATTTTGACGAGAAGTCGAAAGCGGACGTTGTGAAAATGATAAACGATATAATTACCGCATATAAAAAGCGAATAGACAATCTTACATGGATGAGCGAAACAACCAAAAAACGGGCAAAATCCAAGCTTGATACAATGACGGTGAAAGTCGGCTATCCGGACAATTTTGAATCTTATCTCGACAATGCGGATATAAAATCGAAAGAGGACGGCGGAAGCTATTTTGAAAATATTGTTTCAATATCAGAAGCAGCCGCTGAATATACTGCATCGCTTCAGGGAACGGAGGTAGACAAAACCTCATGGATAATGTATCCTTTCGTTGTAAATGCCTGCTATTCACCGACATCAAACGATATTACATTCCCGGCGGCAATCCTGCAAGCACCGTTTTATGATATAAATGCTTCTTATGAGGAAAACCTCGGCGGAATAGGCTATATAATAGCACATGAAATAACGCATGCGTTCGACAATAACGGTGCGAAGTTTGATGAAAACGGCAATGCCGCCGACTGGTGGACGAAAGAGGATTACGATAATTTCACAAAGCTGTGTGAAAGTGCAAAGGCATTTTATGACGGCTGCGAGGAAATCCCCGGTATTCCGATAAACGGTACGCTCACATTAAGCGAAAATATAGCCGATTTGGGCGCTGCTTCATGTATAACCGAGATTGTATCGGGACTTGAAAATCCGGATTACAAGAAGCTTTATACGCAGATTGCACACTGCTGGGCAACGACGGAAACACGTGAATACGCTTCATATGCCGCTCAGTCCGATGTGCACAGCCCGTCAAAAATGCGTGTGAACCGTGTTATTGTGAATTGTGAGGAGTTTTACAGAGCGTTCGGAATAACCGAAAACGACGGAATGTATATTGCGCCCGAAAACAGAATTAAAATCTGGTAAAAGAAATGTGTCAGCAGCACACGTTTTACATAATGACCCGAACTTAAAAGCAGTATAAAATGCTGTTTGCGGATGTGAAATTTTTAATTTCACATAATTGGTTTCACAAAACCGTTTGTTCCGCAGACATTATATAAAAAAGCAAGGATAAAAACACATTCCGGTCGGTAGTCCGGAAGCGCAGAAATGCGTCAGTAACCTGCCTCCTTTGGTTGTCCGTTCCTTGCAAAAAATCATAAAAGGAGGAATCACTGTTGTTAAATTGCAAATCAAAGATTTCCGTTTTGTTTGAAGAACCGTTTTGGATTGCTTTATACGAACGGGAATACAGCGGCAGTTATGAGGTTTTTAAAACCGTTTTCGGTTCGGAACCGAGCGACGCCGAGGTGTATGAATTTTTCCTGAAAAACTATAATCGGCTAAGTTTCAGTCCGCCCGTAGAGTCCGTGCCATTGTCCGAGCATAGGGTTAATCCGAAACGTATGCGGCGGCAAATCAAAAAATCCGCAGAGCATAAGGGCATGGGAACAAAGGCTCAGCAGGCACTGAAAGCGTGGCAGGAACTAAACAAGACGGAACGCAAGACCCGTACACGCAAAATGCGTGAGGAGGAGTCGGAACGCCGTTTTGCACTGCGCCGAGAGAAGAAAAAAGAAAAGCACAAAGGGCATTAAGCTCATGCAACAGTCGGGGGTTTATGAAAATGCACAGAACGCATTTTCATAAACCCCCTTAAATATTATTTATTGATTGATTCAAGTAATCCGCAGCAGCCGTCGTATATATCGTTCCACGCAGCTTCAAAATCGCCGGTGTACCATGGGTCGGCAACATCGCCCGGACGGTTCGTATAGTCCATCATAAGCGATACTTTGTGCTGCTCATCGCTGCCGACAAATCTTTTCATATTGCGCAGATTATTGCGGTCCATGGCAATAATATAATCGTAATATGCATAATCGGCACTTGTCATCCGGATTGCGGTTTTTCCGGCACAGGAAATACCGTGTTCCGCCAGCTTCGCTTTTGCCGGAGGATATACCGGATTCCCGATTTCCTCTGTGCTCGTGGCGGCAGAATGTATTTCAAAATCTTTTGCCGTGCCTCTTTTTGCTGCCATGTCTTTTAAAATAAATTCCGCCATGGGACTTCTGCATATGTTCCCGTGACATACAAATAAAATCTTTATCATTATTTTTTCCTTTTAATTACCGCATTCGATACTTATTTCGTTGAACAATTTAAGATAATCGTCTATCTTGTAATTTCCCCGTTCTTTTCCGCTGACATCAAGGATTATATTTCCCTCATGCATCATAATCGTTCTTGTGCCGAATTCTACGGCATATCTGAGATTGTGCGTTACCATAACGGTAGTCAGTTTTTTTTCTTTTACGATTTTGTCCGTAAGCTCCATTACGGTTTCTGCGGATTTTGGGTCGAGCGCCGCCGTATGCTCATCAAGCAGCAGAAGCTTCGGGGGAGTGAGAGTTGCCATTATAAGTGCCAGCGCCTGACGCTGACCGCCGGAAAGCGCACCTGTTTTTGTATCAAGGCGGTTTTCAAGACCCATTGCGAGCGTACTCAGCTGTTCTTTGTAAAAGCTCTCGCGTTTTTTGTTTTTCCCTCGTGTCAACCCGAAAAACTTGCCCTTGTTGTCTGCCATAGACATATTTTCAAATATAGTCATTGAAGGGCAGGTTCCCGAAACGGGATTCTGAAAAACTCTTGCTATATTCTTTGCACGTTTGTAATTTTTAAGTCCGGTAATATCCTCGCCGCACAAAATCTGCTTTCCGCTGTCGGCAGATATATCTCCGGATACTATATTCAGCATCGTTGTTTTTCCGGAGCCGTTGCTGCCTACAACCGTTACAAATTCATTTTCTTTGACGGAAAGATTGAAATCTCCGAAAAGTATTTTTTCGTCAATTGTTCCTTTGTTGAATACTTTTTCAATATGTTTGAGTTCAAGCATTTTTCTTCACCGCCTTGCCGCTTATTACCAGTGTTACGACGAACAATGCCGAAACAATGAGGTTCGTATCCTTTGATGCAAGACCCATGAGCATTGCTCCGGATATGCAAGCTTTATAAATAATCATTCCGATAAGTACGCCGGTTGTGGGTTTCATGAATTTGATTTTGCCGAAAAGCGTTGTGCCTATGATAACTGCGGCAAGACCCATTACAAGCATACCTGTGCCGGCGGAAACGCTGAAAGTTTTTGTATACTGCATATTGAGCGCACCGGAAAGCGCAACGAGTCCGTTGCCCATTGCAAGACCTATTATCTTGACTGTTCCGGGGTTTTTCGCAAGCGTAACGGCGATATTTTCGTTGTCGCCGACACCGATAAGCAGAAATCCCGCTTTTGTTGAGAGAAACAAATCGAGCAGCATTTTGCAGATGATTGCAATGGCTGCGGCGATTAATATATATCTGTATGCGTTGCTTCTCTGCAATACGGAAAATACCGTATCGGAATCAATCGGAAGAAATTCGTTTGGCTTGCCGACTATGGTATAGTTTATGGAATACAGCGCCGTCATGGTTATAATACCCGAAAGCAAATCCTTGATTTTGAGCTTTACGTTGAGCAGACCCGTGACAGCACCGGCAGCCGCACCGGCGAAAAACGAAACGAGCAGACATAAAAACGGATTGAAACCGTTTACGAGTCCCACTGCCGTCACAGCCATTCCGAGCGGAAACGTTCCGTCTACGGACAAATCCGGGAAATCAAGTATTTTCAGGGAAATATAGACTCCGAGAGCCATTATTCCGTATATAAGTCCATCTTGTACAATTCCGAGCAATATACCATGCATTTGAATCACATAACCTTTCTGAATATCATACTGAAAAAAGGGTCGGAGCAAGATGCGTCCGCATTGCCTCAGACCCTTTTATAATTTATTACGAATTTATATCGTCCGGCAGCGTAATACCGAGATTTTCGGCAACCTCTTTATTAACGGTGATTTTAGCTTCCGTCAAAGTTTCGTAAGGTATTTTTGAAATATCTTCGCCGGAAAGAACCTTTGCCGCCTGGATTCCTGCTTGCTGACCGAGCTTGAAATAATCGAGTCCGGCAGATGCGATACAGCCGTTTTTAACCTGTTCTTCTTCGGAACCGAACACCGGTATTTTCTTTGCGTTGGCTTTGTCAAGCACAACGGAAAGCGCTTCTACAACGGTGTTGTCCGTCATGTTGGAAATGCAGTCAACCTGTGTTAAGAGTATGTCTGTCGCCTGCGGTATTTCGGACTGGTTTCCTATGCCTTTTTCCACAATTTCAAATCCGTATTTCGGAGCAAGCTCTTTGTATTTTTTGATTGTACTTACGGAGTTTGCCTCGCTTGTCGTATATAAAATTCCTATGTTTTTCGCTTCCGGCAAAACCTTGCGTATAAGCTTCAGCTGGTCCTCAACCGGCAGAGCGTCGCTCACGCCCGTTATTCCGTCCATTGCTTCGGTAGTCGATTTTGCAAGCTTTGCTTCAACAGGGTCGGAAATTGCATTGAATATTACCGGGATTCCCTTGTCGTAGCATTTTGTGTAGAGCGCCTGTGCGGAAGGTGTTGCGATACCGCATACAAGGTCTTTTCCGCTTGCGGCGAAGTTTTCCGCTATCTGGTTTGCCACATTCATATCGCCTTTTGCCGACTGGAAGTCGATTTTTATGTTTTTGCCTTCTTCATAGCCTTTTGATTTCAAACCGTCAATAAAACCCTTTCGGCAGTTGTCAAGCGACGGGTGGTCGCCAATCTGCGTAACGCCGATTTTGTAGGTTTTTCCGTTTGTTTCCTCTTTTTTTGCGGTGTTTCCCTGTCCGCCTCCGGCACTGCAACCCGCAAACATCAACATTGCTAAAACTACTCCTAAAACTCTTCTCATCTCAACTCAACCTTTCTGAAAATAAAAAATTCTTTCAGACGATTAGCCCGAAAGAACACAGATAAACATATTAAAATATCTCATCTAAACTATTCTGAACTCAAGCTAACTCATCTAATCTGTTATCAGTATATCACATTTTTGCTTTTTTGTCAATAGTTTTTTAAAAAATAATAATATGAAAAAATCAAATATATTTACCTTTTTCGCAAATTATTGACAAAATTCTATTTTTGTGGTATAATTATGCATGGAAAATTGGGTCATAATTAATTTTTCATACCATATAATAGATAATTACGTGATATGAAGAATATTTTTTTATGGGTGATTAAATGAAAGTTATATCGGCGGTCGAATGTGATATCGGTAATTTAAGGAGTAATAACGAAGATAATTTCTATTATAACGGGACATATTTGAACGTATCCGAGCGAGATATTCCCGCATCGTCTGAAAAAATCTGCGAAGATAATTTGCAGTTTTATGCTGTATGCGACGGAATGGGAGGAGAAGCGCACGGCGAAGATGCTTCATTGATCGCTGTAAAAGTTCTTTCAAAATATCACAGAATGCTCAGCAAAATGAAATATCACAACCTTACAAAATATATAGATATGTATTTTTCCGAGGTGAACAACAGGATATGCGAAGTTCGGAAAGAACACGATAATTGCAGAATCGGTACTACAATTGCTTTGCTTGCCGCAGAGGGAGAAAATTTGCATATAATCAATATAGGTGACAGCAGAGTATATAAATTCAGGCATAATAAGCTCCGGCAGATTTCGGAGGATCACACACCGGCAGTCAGGGCATATCGGATGGGTATGATTACAAAGGAAGAAATGAAGACATATCCTCACCGAAATAAGCTGACTCAATATCTGGGTTTGGCTCCCGAAGAATTAAATATCAATCCGTTCAGAATTCAATTAAAGGCAAAAAACAATGACAGATTCTTAATTTGCAGTGACGGCATAACGGATATGCTGTCCGACGATGAGATATTACAAATATTAAAAATAAGCAGGACGCCGAAAGAGGCGGCGAAAGCATTGGCGGAAAGCGCAAAGGCAAACGGCGGCAGAGATAATATAACGGTTATCGTATCGGATATAAAAACCGGCAGAAGATTTTTTCGGTAAACTATAAAAAAATACATTAAAGGGGTTAAGATTATGAGATTGAAAAAAATATTAATAGGAATTATTGCAGCAATAGTACTGATAACGGCAGGAGTATGTACAGTCATCGGTACGGGCGTACTTAATCCGTCGGAACATCAGTTCACATTGGGTTATAAGTATTTGGAAGAGGGAAAATATGAAGAAGCGATAATTGCTTTCAATAAAGTTATAAAGATAGATAATAAGAAAATTGATGCATATTTGGGTAAGGCACAGGCGGAAATCGGACTTAAAGACAGCAAAAATGCTCTTGCAACAATCGAGAAAGCGATAAGAATTGTTTCGGAATCAAATCGGGCATATTCTAAGGCAAATCTTGCAAAGGTCGCCGAATGGTGGATAAATAATGCCGATTCAAGCGACGGCAATTTTGAAGAAATACTTAAATTAATATCCGAACATTGTCCCGATGTCGTGAGTTCTTATGAATGGGGAGAGTCGGAATACGAAACCGAAAAGCCCTATAAAGAATACCAAGCGCTGTATATTAACGGTGAGAAAACAGAGCATAAAAAATATACGGGCAATACAAAGCCGGATACGGAAGCAATCAGGCAAAAGCTTGTAGGAACATGGGACTATCAGGGAGAATCATATGCATTCTTAATAGATAAATTAAAATTTTATTCCGACGGCAGTGTTGAAAACAGCGGCATGAGGCATTCGTATAAAGGTACATATGAGATTGTCGGTGATGACAAAATAAAAATGACATTCAAAGATAATTCGGGATATGCTCCGTTGACTGACGACGGCGGCGGAGAATATGATATTCAGGATTTCAGCATAACATTGAGTTATGATGCCGATACGGACACTATCACGGTTCCCGATGACAGTTATAATGATTTCGGATATCCGGAGGACGCTTCCTATAAAAAAAGCGTGAGTCAAACAAAACCGAGCACGGTAAGCCTAAATCAGAAAGAAGCAAGAGAAAAATTGAAAAAGTGGATTGGCAATTTGGGAACATGGGTTGATGGCGAGGAAAATGTGCTGATTTGTGACGGGACTTATAAATTTGAGGGTAAAGAATATTATCAGTTTCGTTTAAGAGGCAAAGTGGATAATCATATGACAACATTAAACTGGTACGTGATTTCAAAAGACGGAAACGAAATATTTGAGGGTCGGTGCGATAACGGCGAATTGGAACGTTGGTAAAAATATAGATTACGGGTGAGCTTATGCAGA
The DNA here is from genome assembly GCA_934792465.1 of uncultured Clostridia bacterium. Taxonomy (GTDB): domain Bacteria; phylum Bacillota; class Clostridia; order RUG12999; family RUG12999; genus CAKVOK01. The sequence goes on from CAKVOK010000028.1 coordinate 11,946, forward strand.
TGTTATTTGATGAAAAATACAAAATAATTAAAACTATCGGCAGCGGTGGTATGGGAACGGTTTATTTGGCTGAAAATGTGAAGCTGGGAACCAAGTGGGCTGTAAAAGCTATACCCAAAAAGGAAAATGCGAATTTTGATTTGCTTGCAGAGCCTAATATATTAAAGAAGCTAAATCATCCGGCTTTACCGAGAATCGTAGATATTGAGCAGGACGAAAAAAACTTATATATTATAGAAGACTTCATCGAGGGAACTCCGCTTGATAAGCAATTGCAGACAAGAAAATCTTTTGATGAGGCAACCGTTATTGAGTGGGCGAAGCAGCTCTGCAATATTCTTTATTATTTGCACAGCCAAAAACCGAATCCGATTATTTACAGGGATATGAAGCCTTCAAATATTATTGTGTCTGCGGATAATACAGTTAAGGTTATCGACTTCGGTATTGCGCGCGAGTTCAAGAAAGACAGCGGAAGCGATACGAGCTATATGGGTACAAGAGGATATGCGGCGCCGGAACAGTACGGTACGAGCCAGACAGACGCCAGAACAGATATATATTCGTTGGGCGTAACAATGTACCATTTACTTACCGGAAAGAGTCCGAATGAACCTCCGTATGAATTTAAACCTCTGAGAATGGTAGACAAATCTTTTTCCGAGGGTATTGAATTTATTGTAAATAAGTGCGTGCAGAACAACCCTGCCAACCGATACCAAAATACAACTGAGCTGCTGCATGATTTAAATAATATACATACGTTTAATTCTTATTACAAAAAGCAAAAGCTTGCCGAGAGCGTTAAGCTCGGATGCAAATGTACGGCGTTGTTGCTGTGTTTAATCATGATTTTTGTAAGCGGCAGGTTTGTTGCGGCAGAGAGGTCGGAACGTTATAAGGGCATTATCGACAGCGGATATCATTATTTAAATCTGTTCCGATTCCAAGAGGCACTTAATTATTTTGAAGCGGCAGCCAAAATAGAAAAGAATAATCCGGAACCTTATCTCGGCATAGCGCAGATTTTCCTGAAGCAGGGAAGATACGATGAATGTGTAAGCTATCTCGACGAGGTTTCCGATAAAATGCCGGAATGTAAGAATACGGCTCGGTATAATTATTTAAAAGGTTCCGTTCTTTATGAAAAAGGGGATTACGAATCGGCACTTGAATATTTGCAGAAAGCATATGATGAGGATAAAACAAAAAATGATTATCCGAGGGATTTGGCAGTATGCTGTGCGAAGCTGGGCAATCTCGGCAGGGCGGAAAAAATATTAAATAATATCGAATCGGACGGTATGACGGACGATATTTTAAATTATGTTCGGGGGCAGATTGTATTGGCGGAAGGAAATACATCGGCAGCAATAAATGATTTTGAAAATGTAATTTCCATTACGGAAAATGAAGATTTAAAAACCCGTTCATATATGGAGCTGTCGAATATATATAAATCCATGAGGCATTCGGACGGCGAAAACCATACGGCAATCAATAATCAAATCGCTGTACTCGAAAGAGCTGTCAAAGACCTGAAAAATGAGGATAATTTGATAATTACCGAAGCTATGGCGGAGGTGTATTTTACAGCAAAAAAATATGACCTTTCGATTCAAAAGTTTAAAAGATTGGCGGAGCTTGGCTACGAAAGAGCTTATATATATCGGAATATTGCGATAATTTATCAGCAGACGGGCGATTTTAAAGAAGCAGAGGACACGCTGATGACCATGCGGAAAAAATATCCGGATAATTATCAGTGTTATATGCAACTTGCATATCTGTATATGGATATGGAGGGACAAAAAGCGGAAGAACTCAGAAATTATTCTAAGGTTTCGGAATATTACGAATTGGCTGTTCGGTATGCGCCGAACGGCAAGGATACTTCCGATATATTGCAATTAACCGCAAAAATGAACGAACTGCGTTCAAAAGGGTGGTTATAAAAGTGAGAGGTGGATTCAAGTGGTAGACATTACGCAGCCGACAATATTGGGATATGCGATAACGCCTTGGCTCATAGTATTATGTTCATGCATTATCGGGGCAGTAATATTTGCGGTTTTGATTGTTTTGGGATTCTCGAAAAGAGAGTCGAAAGAATGTGAAATGATAGAAAATGCAGTCAAAAACACCGCAAATATCCCTGTAAAAAATATCGAGATTCCCACTATGGATTTTGGTATGGAGGGTCAGGAGGCAACGGAATCTATGATTGATGATAATACAGAAGAAGCGATTTCGTATGAAACAGAGGTAATGGATTTTGAAACGGAAGTTCTTGACGACCGAACGGAAGTTTCGGACCTCGGCTCGGAAACAGAAGTATTAGCGGAAAACGGCGAAAATAAACCGAATTTTTGTTCAAAATGCGGCAACAGGGTAAAAGGCAATTTTTGCTCGCATTGCGGATATAAAATAAAGTAGGCGAAAAACTTTAGAAAAAAATACGAGGAGGAATTTGTAATGTATTGTGAACAATGCGGTGCAAAAAACGAAGAGGGCACAAAGTTCTGTACATCATGCGGTGCAAATATCGGCGGGGACGGGGGTGTGCAGGTAAGTTATTCCGAGGAAAAAACGAAAAAAGGAATACCCGGTTTTGCTAAAAAAATGGTTGCTGCGGTTGCGGTACTGGCAGTTTTGGGCGGAGCGGGAGTGCTGGGTTATAATTTTGTTTCGGACAACTTCGGTTCGGGAAACGGAGATTATGAAAATCATCCGCTCATATATGCAAAAGATGATTTTATATTTATGAAAAATGTCAATAAAAAAGAAGCATGGCGATTGACGGAGAGAAACGGATATTATGCGGATGATGAGTACGAGGGAGACGTTGAAAATTATATTCAGGTGTCTGATGACGGCAAGCTGATATTCTTTGCAAGTGATATTGATGATACGGAATTTAAATTATATTATCGCAAGACCAATCAGAAAGTTCCGAAAGGCAACGGTGCGGATGAAAACGGAATAAGAATAGCGTCCGGCGTCAATAATTTCAAGGCATCTCCGAACGGAGATTTCGTGGTATATCAGAAAGGCGACAGACTGTATATTTCCGATTTGAAAGAGGAAAAATCCGTTGCGAGTGATGTCGTATACTTTGATTTGAGCAACGATTTGAAGAAAATTATTTTCAGAAAAAACGGCGGAGATTTATATATCTGCGGTATCGGAAAGAAAGATACGCCGGAAAAAATAGATGCTGATGTAGGTTCTGTAATTTCCGACCCCGGTGAATATAAAAAAATCTATTACCAAAAAGATAATGCTCTGTTCCTTAAAGAATACGGAAAGGATAAGGTTAAGCTTGCGGCGGATATAACAGATTGCATACCTATAGGCGAAACATACTTTGTAACGAAAGAAGTGACATCACAGAAAAAATTCGGTGATTTATTCGATGATGACTGCGCATCTGCCGATGCACAAATGAAAGAACCGGAATATTCCGATTTCGGTACGCCGGACGAAAATGGGTTCGTGAGAACGGATTATGATGCATATTATGCGGCAAGGGATAAATATAGCAAAAAAGAAGCTCGCGATTATATACGGGAATATTATTCCGAAAATCCTCAGGAGGTTAAGACGTATACTCTTTATAAAGTTGCGGGAACGGAAATTAAAGAAATTGAAAACGGCTTGCTTGATGGATATATAGGCGAGTACGTCATTACAAAACAGGCAAATGACGGCGGCAAAATTAAACTGAGTACCGTGGAAAACATGAGTGACGCAAGAACAAAATTAAATGATTTGAAAGATAATGTGGAATTATCGGCAAGCGTACTTAAATCGGACGGTTCGACAGTGCCGATTGCCGATTACGACAAGGATAATTATACAAATGTTTGTATTTCGAAGAATGAAAAGTATTTATATTGTGTTGAAGATCGGAACTCAAATTACAGAGGTACATTGAACAGATATACAATTACGGCTTCGGGGCTGACGGACAAGAAAAAAATATATGACGATGCATCGGGATATACAATAATTGACGATGTGATAATCGTTCGTTCCGGAGATGAAGAAATGGGTATTTACGATAAGGGTAAATATATTCGTCTGTCGGACAGCTCCGATTGGAGATATACATATGATGGCGGGGCTCTGTATTTCTACGACCAATACAGCTCAAATAAAGAAATCGGTAATCTTATGAGATATGAAAACGGAAAAACGGTACAGATAGATATAGATGTACATGATTTTGTGGTCAGAGGTTCTAAGAATTGCTATTATATAAAGGATTACAGTTCCAATAGTTCGAGAGGTGAGTTATATCAGAATAACGGCAAAAAATCCAAGCATATTGATTCTGATGTTAATTTTATAATTTATTAATCTAAGGGAGGACATACAAATGGCAGATTTTTTTGACAAAATGAGGGATGGATTTAACAAAAGCGTTGCAACGGTCAGCACCGGCTCAAAGACAATGATTGAGAAAACAAAAATTCATACCGTAATTAAAGGACTTGAAGATGAAAAGAAACAGCTGGCGGAGATTTTGGGAAACAAAATTCATCAGTTTTGCTTGGATAATGCGGACGGCGATATTCCGAGAGATGAAGTAATCAGCATTTGCAACGAGATTACACTTCGCAATGAACAAATCGAATTGCAGAAAAAGAAAATTGAAGAACTGGACGCCGAAATGAGCCAGGTTATGGGAAATTCTTCGGGAATAAGCGGTACGAATATATGCAAATGCGGATATGAAAATACCGCCGGGGCGAAGTTCTGTGCCAAATGCGGAAGCAAATTGGGATAAATAATTGAGGGGAGATTTATCATGATGGGAAAAAAATTTTTAAGTATTACATTGGCTCTTGCGATGATTTTAAGCATGACAGTACTGAATGTAAGTGCGGCAAGAGAATTAAGTGCTGACGGAGGAAGCGTCAGCGGAGCTTTTCACAGAGATGATGACGATGACAGATGGTACGAAACATGGTATCCGTTGGAAATCACACAGGACGGCGTTATAGAATTATCAGCAATAGGCGACCCCGATCTTACGTTGTCTGTGCGCATCTACGATGAAAACAAAAACAGCGAAATAAAGTATGGATATGGCAGAGATCAGACAATCAAAGTGGAAGCGCCGCTGGCTGCCGGCAGTTTCTATGTAAAAGTTTCGAGAAATGGCGGAGAAGGGAGCTACACATTAAAAAGTAAATTTACTCCGCAGGTTCTTGCAAATGATAAAGAGGATAACGACAGCTTTCAATATGCAAATACCATAAATATTGACGGAAAAGTAACGGGACATCTGGGCTACTATGATTCCGAAGGCGCAGACCGTGTTGATTGGTATGAAATCAATATTCCGGTTGAGGGCTTGTTAAATCTTTCGTTTTTGGGAGATCCCGAGCTGAGTGCCTATGTTTATCTCTATCGGAATGATGGTTCAAGTTATATTACATCTGAGTACGGCAAAGACAAGGTTATTAATATTTCCGAACCGCTGACAGCAGGCAACTATTTTATAAAGCTTGAACAGAGTAATGCACACGGCGGATATACATTAAGCAATAAATTTCAGATATTCGGCAAAACAAATGAATCCGAACCGAACGACAGCTTCCAAAAATCGAAAGAAATGTCCGACGGCGGCGTATATGTGGGAACGGTAGGCTCATATTCGAATGATGATAAGGATAAAAACGACTGGTACAAAATCTATGTTCCGGCAGGAATGTATTTGAGAACGGATCTTTCAACGGAGGAAACTCTGGGAGCTAATGTAAGAATATACAACGTAGACGGCGGAAGCCAAATTGCATATGCATATACGTATAACGGCGGTAATGCAAAATGTTACAAAAAGATTGAAACCGCCGGAACATATTATGTATGCGTAAATGACCCGTCGGGATACGGCAGATATGCGGTTATGGCAACATTGTCTTTGGATGAACCGAAATATGCGTCTTCACTGATGGTGCCTGCCGATCCTACGGCATATCAGGAAGTGACGATTCCTACATCGACAACGGTGGAAACAACACCTACAGTTTCGAAAAACGAAACAACAAATTATATTATTTTGCAGGTTGATAATCCTTTGATGAATGCAAACGGTAAACCACAGGCAATTGATGTCGGTATCGGAACGACTCCCGTTGTATACAACGGAAGAACTCTTGTACCGATTAGAGCAATCGTTGAAAAAATGGGCGGCACGGTAGGCTGGGAAGAGGCTACGTCAAGTATCACATTAACATATAAAGCCACAACCATAAAGTTGGTTGTTGACAGCACAACGGCAACTGTGAACGGTGCCGCAAAAACTCTTGATGTTGCTCCCATGGTTCTGAACGGAAGAACACTTCTCCCAATCAGATTTATTACCGAAAACTTTGGCGGAAATGTTGAATGGGAAGACAGAACATCGACAATAACTTTAAAATATTAATGTATATCTGAAAAAGAATTAAGACAGCAAGCCGAGAGGCTGTATAATCAGCCTCTCGGAATTAAAAAGGAGAAAGCTATGAATACCGTGAAAAAGATATTAATAATTGCTATATTAACTATTGTTGCGGCAACAGCGGTATTTACGGCATTTAATTTTGTCGGCAACGACAACAATCCGAAATATCAGCTTTCATTAGCCTATAAATATTTGGAAGAGGGAAAATATAAAGAAGCTGTTATAGCTTTTAATAAGGTTATAGAGATTGACGGCAAGAACATAGACGCACATATCGGATTGTCCAAGGCATATGTGAAGCTGAAAAAATATGATGAAGCCGAAAAGATTTTGAAAAAGGCATTAAAAATAGATAGTAAAAATACTGATATTTATAAAGAATTGACAGAAGTATACGAGCTGACCGACAGGTATGATAAAATCAGTAAGTTAATTGAGAATTTGGAGGGTATCGGGTTGGATTCGGAAGCGGATAAATTAAGACCGAATATGCCGATATCCGATGTAAACAGCGGTACATATTCGGAACCTATAGAAGTGTCTTTGAACGGCTCCGGAACGATATATTACACGGATGACGGCAGCGAACCGACTTCGGAGTCCGCAAAGTACAGCGATAAAATACGGATAGATACGGAAGGCATACACAGGATAAAGGCAATAGCAGTTGATGATAAAGGAATAGCAAGCAAGACGGCAATCTTTGAGTATGTGATTGCACCGGAAATGATAAAAAAGCCGACGTCAAGCTTGAAATCGGGAACATATGCCTCTGCCCGGACGGTAAGGCTGGAGAATCCGAACGGCGCAGGGAAAATACTGTACAGTACAGACGGAAGCGAACCGAATATAGAGTATAGAAACCTGATTAAAATAGAAAAGACAACGACAATTAAAGCAGTATGCGTAAACGAACAATCGGGTGCGAAGAGTGAACCGGCTCTGTGGGAATATGAAATAAAAACACAGACGAGTCCGCCGACAGAACAAAAACCCGTTCAGCCGACGCAGCAACCGGTACAGCAGGAAACGGCAAGTCCGTTTGTGGGAGTGGCGGTGCAGAACGGCACGGGATATACGATGCAGAAGTTTTTTACGGATTTGTTCGGATTTAATGTTGAACTCAGCGATATGAGGGGCGTCGGTATTCAGATTGATGAATCGGCATGGAACAAAGAAGTGTCGCAAAGCGAATGGGATTCGTGGCTTGCCTGGCGAAAGACTCAATACGGATATTGAAAACGGAAAGAACAGTTACTTTTTGATAAACGGTTTGAATTAAGATAAAGCGGAAATAAACGCACGGAGGGGAGAAAAATGTATTGCAATAATTGCGGAGCGGAGCTTAGAGAGGGCGTAGCTTTTTGCGAACAATGCGGCACGCCTTTAAGTAGCGGAAACAAGCATGAAGAGAACTTGAAGCCGAAGAGAAACAAGAAACCTCTGATTATAACTATTATTACTCTTGTTATTCTTCTGACAATAGGTGTTTTGACGGTTGCACAGACCGGAATATTAAATCCTGTTCAGCATAACTTGAATTTGGGTTACAAATATTTGGAGGAAGGAAGATATGAAGAAGCTGTTATAGCGTTTGAAAAAGTGCTTAAAATTGATAAAAACAATACAAAAGCGGTTATCGGTGCAGCGGACGCTTATGTAGGGTTGGGTAAATTTGACAAGGCGATAGAGCTTCTGACTCTTCATATCAAAACGGACAATACAAAAACGGAATTGTATGATAAATTAATTAAATTATATTTGGATAAAGAAGAATATTCGGCGGCGCAGAAGGTTATAGACAAGGCGTCGGATAACGGATATAGCTATAATACGGATAATTTAAGCAAAGGTGTTCGGAATAAATTGCAGCAGGCAAACGGCACATTGTCCGGATTTAAAGCAGGCTTTAATGTCGTAGAAACCGAATCGAAGGTTGTTGTCGTAGACGGGGAAGGAGTTAAAGTCCGAAACGTTGATTCGGATACGGAGAAGGTAATTACTCAATCAAAATTTGAAACATCGTTCGTAACAGACGGCAATATTGCATATTTATATGATTCACAAGACCAAGCGATAAAAATGTTGAATCTTAATTCCGGAGAAATCACAAGCATATCACAAATATACGTTCCGATTGACTCTGAAAATGATAATGGCGGAGGAATATTAAATATTTGCGAAGGATTTTTGTATTTTCAAGTATATGGCGCAATGGATTCCAATGTAGATTATATTTTAGATATCAAAGCCCAAAAGTATTCGGAAATGAAAACGAGCGTATTTCAGATAGGAACATTGGAAACATATAAAAATAAGATTTATTATGAAGAAGCTCGCCAAGATATGAGTGTAGTCACAATTTATGAGGCGAACGCCGACGGAAGCAATGAAAAGGTATTAATAAAGAATGCAATAAATTTCAATATTATAGGGAATATACTGTATTATAGTCAGGTGGACGGTGAATATTATGATGAGAATACGGTGGTGAAAATAAAATCCTATAATCTTGATACAAAGGAAACAAAAAGCATAACAGAGGTTAAAGGCGGCGGATGGACTCACTTTACTTCATTCGGCTTTGCCTACGGGTCTACAGCTGAGGATGGTTCTTACGGTATTCATATCAACAGATTTAACGGGAGCACAATTAATAATAAGGGTTATATTGTAGCTTCGGGAGAAAATTATATTCTTTGCATAGAAGAAGCTGCCGGCAATTCACCGCAGGCGTTTCATAATTATTATGTTGTGACAGACGACGGAATATCAAAGAAATTTTCTTTGTCAAGCCAGAGAAGCGTAGACGGATATGCCGACAGAAAGGTATATTATTACGATATATCATCGGGAGCTGCAAAGATGAAAACATTAAATGTTGAGTTTGAATAAGGAGGGGTATATATGCAATGTTCAAATTGCGGAAGCGAGGTAAGAGAGGGAGCGAAATTTTGCAGAGAGTGCGGAAGCGAGATTGTTTGGAAAACGGAGGTACTGAATGCAAATGTTTGTCCGAAATGCGGCAATACGCTTGAAGAGGGTGCACTGTTCTGCAACAATTGCGGATGCCGCATAGCGCAGGAGGAAAATGTTAAGTATTGCACCTGCTGCAACAGTCCGTTGAAAGAAGGCGCATTGTTTTGCGGTGAGTGCGGCACGGCTGTAAACGATGTTGCGGTCAATGACAAGGCGGCGGAAAATAAACCTGAGAAGAAAAAGGATAAGGGATTAATTTTTCTGATAGTTTTGCTTATCGTTGTTATTTTGGGCAGTGTTTGCGTAATCGGTTATGTGTATTATCAAAACAATTCCGTAAACGTTGAAACGCCCGATGTGAATATCGAAACCGAGGAAGAGGACGAAGATACGGTTGAAGAAGAAGAGGACAGCACGGACAAAGACAGCGAGAATATAAATACAAGTGATGAAGAAGCGGCAGAACCGGAGGAAAGCCAAGAAGGCTATTTATTCCCGAGTGACAGCAGATACATAACGGAAGCCGATTTGGTTGGAAAATCAAAAGATGAAGTTGCGATGATACGCAATGAAATATATGCCCGTCACGGCTACATATTCAATACGGAACCGTTTAAATCGTATTTTGAAAGCCGTGAATGGTATGTGCCGAATGAAAATTTCAATGAGAGTATTTTCAGCGAAATTGAAATGGCGAATAAGAACTTTCTTGTGAAATATGAGGAAGATAGGGGCTGGAGATAATGAAAAAAATTCTTTTTGCCCTGATTATTGTATTTATGCTCGGCGGTTGCGCAGGGAAAGATACCGTGGAAAATTCAAAGGTTCAAGACAAAAAAACAAGTAAGCCGACTGCCGAAGCGACTCTCGAACCGGCAGCCGAGCCGGAGAAAACCCCGATTGCGCCCGAAAAAGTAAGTTCCGTTGCAGATAAAGTAATTGTTGTTGATGCCGGTCATGGAATAAGCAGCTACAACAAGCAGGAACCGATTGCACCGAACAGTTCGGAAACAAAAATCGCATTTGCGTCGGGAACAAGAGGTATTAATCAGACTGAGGAACAGCTAAATTTATCGGTGGCACTGAAGCTGCAAAAAGCACTTCTGGACAAAGGTGCGACAGTGCATATGACACGGACGGAAAACAAGACCGATATGACGAATATTGACAGAGCAGAATTTGCCAATGATGTAAATGCCGACATTTCGGTCAAGATTCATGCGGACGGAAGTAATGACAGCAGCGTGCACGGAACATCGGTACTCGTGCCGGGCAACAGATATATAACAGATAATGCCGTTATCGGACAAAGCAAGCTTGCGGGCGAATTTATTCTGGAAGAGTTTGTAAAAGAAACCGGCGCAGTGAACATGGGAATATCCGTCAGAAACGATTTAACCGGATTCAATTGGACGAAAGTTCCGATTGTGCTGATTGAGGTGGGATTTATGACGAATCCCGAAGAGGATAGGAAAATGGAAACAAATGAATATCGAGATAAAATGGTAAGAGGGATTGTTTCGGGATTGGAAAAGTATTTTGAAAGCAGAAGCGGAGGTAATTATGAATGAATAAGGAAAATACAATGAGTTTTTTCGGAAAGGTTGTTGCGGTGGTTTCGGCTGTCTTTGCAATACTTATGATAAGCGGTAAATGGCTTAATTTGTATCAGATACCTATGATTTTCGGAGATTCGATACCGCACAGATACAGTTTGTTTGATATTTCGGATTTTTTGGATATATTCAATATGTATCTGGATAATTCAAATTTGGGATTTTACGTAACGCTGTTTTCGGTAGGAGCAACGATTGCGATTATTCTTAATGTAACGGTTATAATTTTTTCTTTGGTCAATTTCGGAGCAACGAAAACATTTGCGGGGGTTGCGGCAGCAGTCGGAATAATAATTGCAGTAGTATTTTTGGGAGCGGTTCATCGAATCAATGCGGAAATGAAAGAGGCTACATACGGAGGGGTGGAAAAATTATTAAAGACTACCTCAAGCCCGTATTGGCTGATTGTCTTTTCGATTTTGCAGAATGTGGGATGCAGATTGAAAAGCAAGGGAAATAATACGGGAATATTGTCGTCGCCTGCGTCGGCTGCCAAAAGGAAATGTTTGCAGTGCGGTGCGGAAATAGACAGTGATTCTGTTTTTTGCAATTCGTGCGGTGCGAAGGTGGAAACACAGGAGAGTAATAATAAATTTTGTACCGAATGCGGAGCGGAGATTCCGGCCGATGCGGCTTTTTGCACAAAGTGCGGATGTAAATTAGTATAGGGGATATATTGATATGAATGATATACAAAATGTAATGCTTGAAAAATTCAACAAAAATGATTATAGCAGAATACTTTTGAGATATGCGGCAATTTTGATTTATGTATCGGTAGGTTACAGTATATTGGGATTTATTCCTATGCCGGGTATCATATCGAAAATACTTGGTTATGTGTCGAGAATAATATACTTCGGATATATAGCCGGATTGATAGGGTGTTTTGCGAAAAAAGATTTTTTGCCGATAGCGGTTGTTTTTCTTTTTAAGGCGGCGACATCGCTCATATCGTGTATCAGATGGTTTGGTATCGGAAGCATAGTCAATATAATCGTATACGGAATATTGGGATATTTTGCACTTAAATGCTACAATAACGGTAAGAATGGAAACGGTATTCCGATGGCGAACGGAAAAAAATTTTGTCCGAATTGCGGACAGGAGGTTTCGGAGGGAGCATCTTTTTGCGGAAGCTGCGGCAATAAATTTTAAAATGGAAATAAAAAATAAAAGACTGTCAAAAGGTGTACTTTTTGACAGCCTTTTCATTATATAATAATTATAGCATATATTTCCTTAAAAAGCAATATTTTTTTGAAATTTTTGTACAGAAAGACGAATATTTTTACTTTTTTAACTTCAATGGGACTATTGTCAAAAAGTACACCTTTTGACAATAGTGCGGTTTAGAAAAAATAAGAAACGGAGGATTATATAATGCCAAGTATTGCACAGGTAATCAAATACGAGGGCGATAATTCCACATTTATATGGAAACACCCTTGTGAGGACTTCAATACACAAACGCAGCTTATCGTTCACGAATCACAGCAGGCGGTATTTTATATGAACGGTCAGCTTTTAGATGTATTTGAAGCCGGCAGACATACACTCGAAACACAAAACATTCCGCTTATCAGAAATTTTTTTAACAAGCCGTTTGATAATCAAACGCCGTTCCATTGCGAGGTTTATTTCATAAACAAAACAGAGCAAATGGCTGTTAAATGGGGTACGGACAGCAAAGTTGAATATGTCGAGCCTACATATAATTTCCCCATTCAAATAGGTGCAAGCGGCGAAATGACATTGCGTGTAAAAGACGGAAAAAAGCTGCTTGTTAAAGTAGTCGGGACGGAAAACGGCTTGACACAGGCAGGACTGACACAAAAATTCAGAGCATTTCTGATGACAAGGTTTAAGACCTATCTTTCAACTTATATCAGAGAAAACAAAATCAACATTTTTCAAATTGATGAAAAGCTGACGGAGCTTTCGTCTGATATGCAAAATCTGCTCGTCCCCGATTTTGACGAATATGGTTTGTCGCTGATACACTTTTTTGTAACAACGATAGTCAAGCCGGAGGACGACAGCACATACAAGCGGTTCAAGAACTTGCATTTCAGGCAGTATGCCGATATTGCAGAGGCAAGATTACAGCAAAACATTGATATTATCGGACAGGAAACCGAAAAGCAGAAAATGATACTTGAAGCCGAGGGGAAAGCGGCAAAACGGCAAATTGAAGGTTATACATATCAGCAGGAGCGCAGCTTTGATGTTGCGGAGGGCGCAGCTAAAAACGAGGGTGGCAATATGACAAATTTGGGAGTCGGACTCGGAGTTATGGCAGGCGTGAGCAACAACATAGGCGGCATTGTAAACGACAGTATTGCAAACGCCGTAAAACCGCAGACAAACAAATGCTTAAAGTGCGGGAGCGTACTTCCCGAAAATGCAAAATTCTGTTTGGAGTGCGGAGCAAAGGTTGAAACACTTTCCGAAAATGAAATGATATGCCCCAAATGCGGAAACAAAACCCCGAAAGGCAAGTTTTGCGTAGAGTGCGGTGCTAAACTTCAAAATGTTTGTCCGAATTGCGGAAAAGAAGTGCCGCAGGGTGCAAAATTTTGCCTCGAATGCGGACAAAGAATAGGCGGTGAAATAAATGAGTAGAAACAGTAAAATAATACTTTCTGCGGTTGTTGCAACAGCGGCAATATCAACATTATTTGCGGTCGTGCCGACAAGCGGAACATTTATCACATCTTATGTTTTTGCGGTTATAGCAATATGCGGCATAGCCGGCACGGTATGTGTCTACGGCAAAGGGAAGTCAAAGGCAGCCGGCGGACTATCCTATATTTATACGAGCATTGTATATGCGGTACTAAATGTGATTTTTTCGGTTGTTGCCTGTCTTATACCCTTGCACACTATTTGGACTTTGGTGGTACACATAATACTTCTTGCGGTTTTCGCTATACGGATAATTACATCAAGTGCCGGAAGTGATTATACGAATGAGATCGATAAAAAGAACAAAACGAAACACGATGAATTTTTGAATGAGAAAAAAGATTATTGGAAATGAGGTATAAAAATGAATGCAAAATTCGATGAATGTAAACGATTGTCTATAGCAACAGCTGCTAAAAAATCAAATACAATGCTTAAAAGTGCAACGCTTGTATTTTGGATATTAAAAAACAAATATCCGTATGATGATAAAGCAAAAAATAAAGCTATTTACAGTAAGTTATTTACGGAACAAAATATTGATGAATTAAAGAAAATAAATAAAAATGCAATTATCAAAAAGATTGATAAAGCGTTTAATTCGTGGGAAAGGATTGATGATACACGCTATGTCAATGTGCGCACGGGGGCAATGGAATTGATTTTTAATCAGTATAGTGTAACTGCTCAAATGTTTGGTGTATCAATTGACGATGCAAATGAATTGCTTGATATAATGTGGAAATTGGGGTTTGTGAATTACAAACCTGATACAAACGAAGCATATATAGATGAGGATTATTATGATAGTGCAGAAAATTACAGTGTGTCAGAAAATATTGTTTTTCAATGTAATTCCTGCGGCGGTGATTTAGAAAAAGACGGCAATGTATATATCTGCAAACAATGCGGAGAAGTTTTTAAGAATGAGTATATGGCAGAACAAGGAAATATTGAAGTTCACAAAGAAAGTGTATTTCCTACTTCTTCAACTTCTGCAAATATGCCTCAAACACAAAAAAGTGGTGGCTGCTATGTTGCAACCTGTGTTTATGGCTCATATAATTGTCCTCAGGTTTGGACGCTGCGCCGTTATCGTGATAATACTTTGGCGAAAACTTGGCACGGCAGAGCGTTTATACATACATACTACGCAATAAGTCCTACCATTGTAAAATGGTTTGGCAATACAATATGGTTTAAGAAGTTGTGGCGTGGCAAACTTGATAAAATGGTTAAAAAGCTAAACAATAACGGTGTTTCAAACACACCGTATGAGGATAGGAGTTGGTAATAATGGCGATATTAAAATGCAAAATGTGCGGCGGCAATATCGAGGTTGGCGAAAACCAAAATATAGGCGTGTGCGATAGCTGCGGCAGCACTATGACAATTCCGAATGTGAATGATGAACGCATATTGAATTTATTTGACAGGGCAAATCATTTCAGGCTGCAAAATGAATTTGACAAAGCACTTGCAGCGTATGAGAGTATATTGTCGGAGGACAATAAAAACGCAGAAGCACATTGGGGCTGCGTTCTTTCAAAATACGGAATTGAGTATGTGGAGGATCCTAAAACACATAGGCGTGTGCCGACTTGTCACAGAGTGCAAAGCGAATCGGTGTTATCCGACTTGGATTATAAAGCTGCTGTTGAATATACAGACGATATTTCGGCTAAAAATCTGTATCAGCAAGAAGCCGAAGCTATTGCCGAAATACAGAAAAATATTCTTTCAATAGCAAACAACGAGGCACCGTATGATGTGTTCATCTGCTATAAAGAAACCGATAACAACGGCAGGCGTACTGTTGATTCAACACTTGCACAGGATATTTATTATCAGCTTACAAATGAGGGCTACAAGGTCTTTTTCAGCCGTATTACTTTGGAGGATAAGCTCGGAACGGAATACGAGCCATACATATTTTCCGCATTAAATTCAGCAAAGGTAATGCTCGTTATCGGCACAAGTAAAGATTATTTTAATTCAGTATGGGTTAAAAATGAATGGGCAAGATTTTTGGACTTGGCAAGAAAAGATAAATCAAAAATGATTATACCCTGCTATCGTGATATGGACGCATACGATTTGCCGGACGAGCTTTCTATGTTTCAAAGTCAAGATATGAGTAAAATCGGCTTTATTCAAGATTTGATAAGAGGTATTAAAAAGGTATTACAAAAGGAAACACCGCAAAATGCTACTGTTGTGAATAATACCGCTGAAGCATTTAATTCCGAAGCGATTTTGAAACGGGCATTTATGCTGCTTGAAGATGCGGAATGGCAAAAAGCAGACGAGCTTTTGGAGCAAGTGTTAAATCACGAGCCGGAAAATGCAAATGCATATGTTGGCAAGCTGATGATTGATGTCAAAGTAAACAAAGAGGAAAATCTCGGAAAGAGAGCCGTTGACTTTTCCGAAAATCCAAATTATCAAAAGGCAGTTCGGTTTGCGGATACGGAAACAAAAAGACGATTAGAAGATTATAGGGTATCTTCTTTGAATACGCTTAAACGCCTTAAAGAAGAAAAAATTCAAAAAGAAAATGAAATTTGCAAGCAGAATGAAAAAAATCAAGAAATTCAAAGGCATATATCAGAGGTGGTTAAAAGCAAAAGAACAGCACACAAAAAAGCCTTGCGGTCTTATACGGGGATATTACTTGTATTTTCTCTAATTGTAATAATTATCAGTTCCAAATGTTCTTTAAGCGGTTGGCCTGTTGAGGATACAGGCTTTATATGTCTAGGGTTAGCAAGTATAACTTTAATCCTTAGTGTATCTTTAATATTAGCAACATCAATACCAAGTGTTAATAAATGTATGGAAAAAGCAACAAGCGAGGATTTTGAACTTTATCTTGATAATACATTAAAAAAGCACAGAAAGAAAGCTATAACAATTACAGCAATTGGAGTTGCAATTACAATTATATTAGGCATTGTGTCAGGAAATGCAATTTGGAAATCAGATACAATAAAAAAGCGTTTTGATTCCGTCGGATACATAACCGATATGATTAAAAGCAGCCCTTCAATAGAAACTCTTATAACAGCCTCGTTAAATGATTTTAGTGTTGATAATGACCGGGACTATGCCGGTACATATGAGGAGGTATCAAGTGCAGATAAAATTGTAGAAATATCAGATTCTACTTCTACAGAGGTTGTACTTGATAAGAAAAACAACATAATTGGTTTTACTATGCGCTTATACAATATATTTAACTCAATGTCAATAAACTATGAAAGCGATATAACAGAAGATGACTTAAAAGCCAAGCTTGGAAATTATGTGAGAACAAAAGACTGTTATCCGGATTTTCTTGTTTTTAATATAAACGGATGTAATGTATATATTGAGGAAGGTTATGAATATGATGGATTTGATATAGCATTTATTACCAAACCGTAAAAACAAATTTTTGAAAGAGAGATAGAATATGAGTGCGTGTTATAATAACGAAACAGTCTGCTGTAAAGATGACGAATTTATAAAAAGCGATACATACGCAAAATGCGTTTATCACGCTTTTTATAATGAGAATGGCAAAAAATTTTCTCATCAGTATCGCATTCCGAAAGATAATCTTGACGCATATAAAAATAAACTGTTACCTCTTGAAAGTGAATTTATGGGCTGTAAAAGCTTTGATGAGATTTACGAGCTTTTCAAAAAGCATAAAACATACGGTATTGGGATTTTAACAATTTATGATGTTGCATTGCGTGTAAGTCAGAATTATAAAATTTATCCCGATTATGTATATCTTCACGCCGGCACAAAAACCGGAGCGTTAAATGCGGGGTTGATTAAAAAGTACGGCAAAAATGATAAATTAACGCTTGATGAAATCTCAAAAAAGCTGAAATGGCTTAAAGGTGTCAAACCGTATTTGATAGAAGATTTTTTATGTATTTACAAAGATGACATCAGCGAGAAAAGCCTGCAAACATTTTTACAGAAATAAAAATTAAGAAGTTATTTTCTATAAAAGAGAGTAACTTCTTTCTTTATGCCCAAATACAGAATTGGGGTGAATTTTATGGCAAACCTAAACGACCAAATCGGAAAAATCAAAAATCTTCGGGAGCATACGGCAAACGAGGGAAAGCGGTTTTTATCGTGTATTTTTACTCAATATTTGAAACCTTTGTATAATATAATGCAAAAGTTATTGAGAAATGGGACAGACATAGCCATGGATTGATAGCTTATATATGTCTGTCCCTTTTTTTATGCCTTCTTTTTTCTCTTCAAAAATTTTGTCAATACCGAAGCGAGATAAACTCCGAAAAGGCTGCCGCAAAAATCAACGCCGACGTCAAATACCCTGCACGCACGCCCCGGCACGAAATACTGGTGAATTTCGTCGCTAACCGCATAAAGCAGGCAAAATACGAGTATATAAAGATACTTATATTTGCAATTTCTTATACCGTCGTAGCTGAGAAAGGCGAAAAAAGCCAAAAATCCGAGTACGGTATAAATGGAAAAATGGGCGCATTTTCGGATATAAAAATCAATATTTTCGGCAATTTGATTTTTCTCATCAACGGATTTTGTATTCATTCCGGGAATAATATTCATCACGGCTACGGTAAAGCCCTTGCTTTGCGCACCCGAATCCCTCGCCGGCTGCATTGAAAACCCGAAAATCACGCACATATGTATTATGAGTATAGCTGTAAAAATTATTTTTTTCATGACATCATTTAAGCCTCTCGATTTTACAGGAAAGCGTCATTAAGCTGTCCGACAAATGAACATTTTCAAGTGCAACGTCCCCCGGAACGTTAAGCTCGGCATGAGAGAAATTCCATATGCCTTTTATGCCTGCGCCGACAAGCTTATCCGCCATTTCCTGCGCACCCCCGTGCGGAACGGCAAGCACCGCAATATCCGTATTGTTTTCACTGACGAATTTTTCAATATCGTCGATATGCATAACGGTAAGTCCGTTTACCTGCTTGCCCACAAGCTCTTTGTTAATATCGAAAAGACCGGTTATTTTAAATCCTCTTTTTGTGAATGCGGCATAGCCGGATACGGCACGGCCGAGGTTTCCGGCACCTATGATTATCATGGTTCTGCCGCCTTTTATTCCTAAAATTTCAGCGATACAATCGTGCAGATATTCAACGTTATATCCGTATCCCTGCTGACCGAAACCGCCGAAGCAATTGAAATCCTGCCTTATCTGAGAAGCTGTCACGTGCATTCTGCGGCTTAGTTCTTTGGAAGAAACTCTTGTTATTCCGCTTGCGAGCAAATCCGTCAAATATCTGTAATACCTCGGCAAACGGCGTATTACGACATTTGATACCGTTTTATTCTCCTGCATGATTTCACCTCCCGGTGTAAAAATATTCTGCATTAAAGCACATATATCTATTGTATACAATTTTAAGCAAAATGTCAATATGTTTTTGAAAAAAAGTCTATTTAATTTTATTTAAATCATACGGAGTTGTCTGGTATACAAAGTAGTTGAGCCAGTTGGAATACAGCAGATTGGCGTGCCCTCTCCAGCGGACTATAGGTTTTTTCGTATAGTCGTCATTCGGGAAGTAGTGCTTCGGAACAGGTGTATTAAGTCCTGCTTCCTTGTCGCGCAGATATTCGTTTTTCAGTGTGTCGGGGTCGTATTCGGAATGACCGGTTATGAATATCTGTCTGCCCTTTTTTGTACTTATAGCATATACTCCGGCTTCATCGGACGAAGCTAATATTTTGAGTTCGGGTACTTTTTCTATATCTTCACGCAAGACGGTTGTATGCCTGGAATGAGGCACCATAAATCTGTCGTCGAATCCTCGCAGAAGCATTGATTGCCTGTGTTCCGCCTTATGCTCGAATACGCCGAACAGCTTTTCCTCCAAAGGTACTTTCTTGATTCCGAAATGATAGTATAGTCCTGCCTGCGCTCCCCAGCAGATATGAAAAGTGCTTGTTACGTGAGTTTTGCTCCATTCCATTATTTCGCAAAGCTCGTCCCAGTAGTTTACTTCTTCAAACGGGAGCTGCTCGACGGGAGCTCCGGTTATTATCATTCCGTCATATCTGCAATCCCTTACTTCGTCAAAAGTTTTGTAAAACGCAAGCATATGTTCTTTCGAGGTATGCGTTGCCTTGTGGGTCGCAGTCTGCAAAAATTCCGGCTCGACCTGGAGCGGAGTGTTTCCGAGCAGCCTTGAAAGCTGGGTTTCCGTAACGATTTTCGTAGGCATGAGATTTAACAGCAATATTTTAAGAGGTCGGATATCCTGGGTTAATGCCCTTGTTTCCGTGATTACGAAGATATTTTCTTTGTGCAGTGTTTTTGTTGCGGGGAGTTTATTCGGTATTTTAATAGGCATAAACGCATCACACCCTTTCTGTCGGTTTTAATAAAGCAAAACGGCGGTACAGGAAAAATCTATGCTGACCGCTTCAAATATGTATTGTAGTTTTATTCTTGATTAAATTATACCATTTAATTGAAATCATGTCAAGCTTTTTTTATGTGATTATTTTAACGGTATTTGTTATAAAAAATGCCGCAGACTTCAAATTCGGCCTGCGGCATTCTTTTAATATTAAAATTCTCTTATTTCATAGAGTTTTCATAAGCGGAAATCATTTTCTTAACCATCTGTCCGCCTACAGAACCTGCTTCTTTGGATGTCAAGTCGCCGTTGTAACCCTGCTTTAAGTTTACGCCTACTTCGCTTGCAGCTTCCATTTTGAATTTGTTCATAGCTTCTTTTGCTTCCGGTATAACTATTTTATTTTTTGACATTTTAATTTCACTCCTGTAATTATTTTTATATCGCACCTTCGTGGTGCAATATTATTTTGTGCCGTAATTATTTTTGTATACTGGAAATTTTTTGATAATCGTCTTGCAGTTCCTCTAATACATATCCCAACTCAACCGCTTCTTTTATTTCATTTTCTGTCCATACAGATATTTTAGCAGTTGCTTCCACAGTTATAATATTAAAAATGAATACAATAATAAATCCTAAAGAAAAAATCTTTTTCATAATTAGGTTTCCTCCCTTATTTAAGCAAAATACCCGAAATCTACAAAACCTTTTTAATCCGATGTCATTCTGTCAAGCATAGTGATAAGTTCTGCTCTTGTTACGCTGTCATACGGATGAAAATATCCGTTAGCGTCGCCTTGCATAATGCCAAGTTTGTTTGCAAGGTAAGTATATTCAAACATTCTTTTTACATTTTCGGGGATTGTGCCGTGCATTGCATAAAGATTTTCATAATCATCTTTGAATGCTGCTGTCACATCCGCTTGTATATCCTGTATTGACGGAAGCTCAGTATTTATTATTTCTTTATCCTTTTTGATTTCAACCAATGCCTCCGCAACGTGCATACGCATAGCCGCTGTTTCGGGCAAAAAATAATTTAAGCCTTTATCAGACACTTCTACATACGGAATATTTGTTTCATAAGATATGGGAAGCGGATAAACGGGAATATATTCAGCACTGCACTCCAAATACGAATAATACCAATTTTCTGCCTTAACATCGTCATAGCTCAGCGCTGTCTTTTCTTGCAAATCAAATGCCAATGCAAGTATTTTTGCAAGCTCCGCACGGGTTACAGAGTTATCGGGCTTGAATGTTCCGTCCGGATATCCGGATATAATACCTTTATCTTTCCACCTGTTAATGGTACTCTCTGCCCAATGACCGCTTATATCATTAAACTTATTTGACACAGTATCGGAACAATATAACCCGGATAAAGATTTAATCACATTTGTTGTATCTTTAACCAAATATTCACAGTAATTCGGTTTATCGTAATCCGCATATCTTCCAAAGAATACTTCACCTTTTTCTGTAATACAAAGATATAAAATATTATTATCAGCGCTTTGGAAAGTAATATAATATCGTTCCGTTGTTTGAACTACATATGATTCATTCACCTTGTCAATTTGAGCACTGAATAATTCATTTTGCAATACGTCGTTAGATAATTGCAAAATTTTATCCGCCGTTTTCGTGTTTGTCATACTGATTTTGTTAAATGTTGTGTCATTTTCACCATAAATATCGTGATAATAATCTTTAACATATTGTCTTATTGTATACGAATCACTTGCATATGCAATAGCCGACATTGCGGAAAACAACAATGCCATACTTAATATAACCGTTAAAATCTTTTTCATAATTAGGCTTCCTCCTCTGTTTAATCAAAATACCTGGAATAATTAATTGAATTGATACTCCGTCAGATTATATGTTCCGTAGTGTATAAATTCCGATTTGAAATTCCCTGACGGAACAACCCGATACAAGGATATTATACCGGTATTTTCTTTGTCAAATTCTGTCCTTACATAATGCTTGTTGCTTTTGAAATACATAACCTCATCGGAAATACAATATAAAAATCGCCGGTTCGACTTTTAATATAATTATATCACATTTTTGTTGTTTAGTAAATACTTGCGATCCGAAATCGGCGCATTGACCATAAATTTTTTTCCAACGAACCCGCTAATCCGTGCTTTCGGCACTGCATATCCGACAAAAAATAATTTAATATTTGTCTGCAATACCTTTCGGATAATGTTATATTTGATAACTTAAAAATGAAATCGAAAAGCAAAGAGGGGGTGTTGCAAAACAATTTCGTTTTGCAACACCCTCTTTTAATAAAAATTACTCAATAGCAATTTTGCTTGTTGAATCAAGTTTTTTCTGTTCCTTTTTCGGAAGAACAACAGTCAAGACGCCTGATTTATATTTTGCTTTTACATCTTCGGGAGTAACATCGCCGACATAAAAGCTCCTTGTGCAAACGCCTGCATAGCGTTCCTGTCTTAAAACTCTGCCTTTCTTGTCTTCCTCGTCCTTGTCAAGACCTTTTTCGGCACTGATTGTGAGATAACCGTCTTTCACATCAAGGTTAATCTCATCTTTCTTGAAGCCCGGAAGATCAACAGCGATTTCATAGACACCGTCCTTTTCGCGAATATCGGTCTTCATCAAATTTCTTGCGTGCTTTCCGTACAGCGGATTGTGCGCTCCGAAGAAACCTCCGTCAAAGAAATCATCAAACATATTTTCTCCAAAAATACTCGGTAACATAAGTCATTCCTCCAATTATTATACTATATTTTATATGAAACCCTGTGCTGTGATTAATACGCATCACAGGATATTTGCTGTTTACTTTTCATTATTACCTACTCATCGGTCTCACTTTCTTTCTTATCTTTTAATTATATTATACAACTTTCTATTGAAAAAACAATAATCTTGTGGTACAATAAATATGTGGCATATTGTGCTTACAGCACAAACAGAAAATCAAGGAAGGAGTATTACAGATGAACGAACATAAATGGGCGAATTGCAGCATTCAAACACTTATAAACGAGTTTTTTGAACAGGACGATATAAAAAATCTTGCCGAAGATACAGGGATTTTGCTTGAATGTCCGCTGCTGATAATAGATGAAACATTTCATATTGTCGCACATTTCAATCCGCCCGATTTTTCCGACAAACTTTTTAAGAGTGCAATTTCTTGCGGTATGATTACATATGAAATCGGTGCGATAATAAGCAAAAACGACGCTCTCTGTGCGGGAAAAGCCGACTATATTAAATTGGACGAGAGCCCATATAAGAGGCGTTTCGCACCGCTTATCAGTACGGGCGTAAGGCTCGGATATTTAATCTGCGTTGATACCGACGGGCATTTGCCGGAAATTCCGCCGGAGATTTGGCAGCAAATCGAAATGATACTGTCCAAACAGTTATTTATCGAAACGAGCCGGCAAGACAAACCATTTGAAACAACAGAGGAAATACTTATGCATTTGCTGGGCGGCGGTTTCCCGTCCGAACCGTATTTTCGGCTTCAAACAGCAAACACATATTTGGCAGATTTCAAGCCGACAGCTTTCGCACTTATCGACCTTACCGTTTACAACAGCGAATATATCGGAAATCGGCATCTGAAAGAAGAAATCCGGAGGCATTTTGACAATTCGCACGAATTTTTGTATAAAAGCGATGTATTTCTTTTTCTGCACAGTAAGCATGATGTAAATATATTTGCCGAGCTTGCAAACGAATTCGGATTAAAAGTAATTATATCCGACCCGATAAACAGCTTATTTGAACTGCCGGAGCTGTACCGAACCGCACACGAGGCACTCGAACTGCTTCTTGAAGCCAATCTCGGGAACACGAGCGTTTCATCCGTTGCAAATTTGAGAACCCCGCTGATGCTTAAAAATTTATCGCACCGAAAAGACCTTATTCCGCCGAAGCTTATAAGTCTTGCGGTACACGATAAGTCAAAGGACACAATGTATCTGGAAACGCTCTATTATTATTTGATAAGCAACCGTTCGCTTAAAAAAACCTGTGACGCATTGTTCACGCACCGCAATACCGTTTTGTATCGTATCCGCAGAATACAGGAAGATTTTTTAATTCCTGTTGACGATACTGCAATGCACACCGAATTGTTACTTGGCTCTGCGTTATTGTTATTTGAAAGCAGAGGTGCCGCTTTCTTTATGCATATTAAAAATAATTGAAAAAGGAATGATTTATTATGAAAGAGAACAGAAAACTATTAAAAGAAGTGCTGAAAGACATTCGGCACGATATGACGGACGAGGAAGTTTTGAATCTTTTGGCTGACAGCAAAATCTCAATAAGTCCCAAAAACGAAAAAGCGAAATATACTCTCGGGCAGCGTGCCGCCGATAAAATTGCCAAATTTGCCGGAAGCTGGGCATTCATATTTTCGTTTACGGGTATTCTTATACTGTGGATGGCAGTAAATGCTATGCTTGCTGCCAAAGCATTTGACCCGTATCCGTTTATTTTGCTTAACTTGGTTTTGTCCTGCGTGGCTGCCATTCAAGCGCCGCTTATTATGATGAGCCAGAACAGACAAGAAGAAAAAGACCGTCACCGTGCCGAAAACGATTATAAAGTCAACCTTAAAACCGAAATTATGATAGAGGATATTTTTGATAAGGTTACTGCGATTTTGAAAAGGCAATCGGAAATGGAGAAGCAAATCCGAAATATGCAGAATGAAAATAATATTGAACCGACGAAAAAATAGGCATTGTATAATTTTACAAATATAAAACTAAGGACAGCGAAAGGTATACAAATATGCTCATCGCTGTTCTTTAGTTTTTTAATAACAAGTGATTTATAGTTCCCTTGCGCAAATTTTGCTGTCTGCAATCGTCCAAATATTTATTACAGTCCTATTCAAAAGTAATTGTTTCCGCACTCGCCATTTGCAATTTTTTCATAGTGAATACTTCCTTTCAAAATATAAAAAAGTTAGACACATCATAGAGAAATTCCAAATTGTTTTGTTTGCCGTGGTGCATTTCTTTGTTTATTTTGTCACTCATAACTAAAACCTCCTATAGGTATTATAACATATTTACAAAAAAATTGAAAGTAATATTGACTTTTATTTCAAATAATGATATAATGTAGTTACCACATATTTATTAATACAATTAAATAATATTATATTGAATAAAAGGATATTTTTTTAATATCTTTATTTTGCT
Organism: uncultured Clostridia bacterium; assembly: GCA_934792465.1. GTDB lineage: Bacteria > Bacillota > Clostridia > RUG12999 > RUG12999 > CAKVOK01. The sequence goes on from CAKVOK010000028.1 coordinate 37,285, forward strand.
GACCAATATTGCTTTGTATTTGTTAAAAATGCAGGCTTGCTTCCGAAATAGCTTTATTGGTCAATTTCGTATTAATAAATGTGTGGTAACATTTGAAGTTTAAGCCTCGTTTTTAGTGCGTGGTGCAGACTTCTGTTGCCACGCATTTTTTATTGCGTGAGAATTTAGAAAGGAGTTATATCTGTATTTACAAAGAACAATAGGAGGTGAAAATATGTTTCAAAAAATATTTGATGAAAAGGATTCAAAATGGATTCAAATCTATAAGAACACTAATATATGGATATCATTAATTATTGTTGTGTTCGGATTTGTATTTGGTTGCATGGATGCTTATTCTGTTATTTATGGTTTCTATATGGACAATATCATCGACATTTTAATTTGGTTTATTCCAAGTGCCATAGTTTCTGCCATAAACATTTTAGTAAGTATGCTTCTTGCTAATGTTGCTACTAACATACAAATTATTCGTGAAAAAACAGAATCCGTTGACTAAAATATATTAAAACAATATGTTTTTATATGATTTTTATGAAAACTATTAAACACTTTTAAAGCACAAAATTGACGAATAACTAAAACAAAGTCAGACAATTAACACAAATAATACATAAAATAATTACTGTTAATTGTCTGACTTAAATTTTATCAATTTCCCAAAAGAGAAACATATTTGCAAACACTTGTGCGGCTCATATTGCACTCCGGCAAGTTCCGAAATATTTAATCTTTGCGATTTTAAAGGCGGATAATGCCGAGAAATACAGCAAATGCATTTCCTTTCAAAGTACAAAAAGTTAGACACATCATAGGGAAAAAGTCCAAAATGATGTGTCTGACATTAATTTTTTAAATATTCACTTCAAAAAGCCGTGAAAACCTTATTATTTCAATGCTTCCGCAACAGCAACTGCAACAGCAACAGTCATACCAACCATCGGGTTATTACCTGCGCCGATAAGTCCCATCATCTCTACGTGAGCCGGAACAGATGAAGAACCTGCGAACTGTGCGTCCGAATGCATTCTTCCCATTGTATCCGTCATACCGTACGAAGCCGGGCCTGCTGCCATGTTATCCGGGTGAAGCGTACGTCCCGTACCGCCGCCCGAAGCAACGGAGAAGTATTTCTTGCCCTGTTCGATACATTCTTTCTTATATGTACCTGCAACCGGGTGCTGGAAACGTGTCGGGTTTGTGGAGTTACCTGTGATAGACACATCAACGCCTTCAAGGTGCATTATAGCAACACCCTCACGAACATCGTCTGCGCCGTAGCAGCGAACTTTCGCTCTTTCACCCTTTGAATAAGCAATTTCTTTTACTATGCTTACTTTGCCCGTCATATAATCAAACTGCGTCTGAACATATGTGAATCCGTTGATTCTCGAGATAATCTGTGCAGCGTCTTTTCCGAGGCCGTTAAGAATAACTCTCAAATCTTCTTTTCTTGCTTTGTTTGCGCTTCTTGCAAGACCTATAGCACCCTCTGCGGCAGCAAAGGATTCGTGACCTGCGAGAAATGCGAAACATTTTGTTTCATCTCTCAAAAGCATTGCGCCGAGATTACCGTGACCGATACCTACTTTTCTGTCGTCCGCAACGGAACCCGGTATACAGAAGGACTGAAGTCCCAGACCGATTTTTTCGGCAGCTTCGGCTGCGTCTTTCGCATTGTCTTTGATTGCTATTGCCGCACCTGTGATGTATGCCCAACAAGCGTTTTCAAAACAAATCGGCTGAATACCTTTTACTATGTTATATACGTCTATGCCTTTGTCGTCGCAAATCTGCTTTGCTTCTTCGATAGAGCCTATGCCGTGTTTTGCAAGCTCTGCGTTTATCTGATCAATTCTTCTTTCGTAACTTTCAAATAATGCCATTAGTTTACACCTCCCAATTATTCATGACGAGGGTCGATAAGCTTTGCAGCGTCATCAACTCTGCCGTACTGACCGCTTGCTTTTGCAAGTGCTTCGTTAGCGTCCATACCTTTTGCAATCATTTCCATCATTTTGCCGAGGTGAACAAATTTGTAGCCTATGATAGCGCCGTCTTCGTCAACAGCGATTTTCGTGATATATCCTTCGGCGAGTTCGAGGTATCTCGGACCTTTTTTAAGAGTTGCGTATGTAGTACCAACCTGGCTTCTGAGGCCTTTACCAAGGTCTTCAAGACCTGCGCCTATCGGCAGACCGTCTTCGGAGAAAGCAGTCTGAGTACGTCCGTAAACAATCTGAAGGAAAAGCTCTCTCATAGCTGTGTTGATAGCGTCACAAACAAGGTCTGTGTTAAGAGCTTCGAGAATCGTTTTACCGATTAAGATTTCCGACGCCATAGCTGCGGAATGAGTCATACCCGAACATCCTACAGTTTCAACAAGAGCTTCCTGTATAATACCTTCTTTAACGTTTAATGTAAGTTTGCAAGTACCCTGCTGCGGTGCGCACCAGCCTATACCGTGTGTAAGACCGGAAATGTCTTTAATTTCTTTCGCCTGAGTCCATTTGCCTTCCTGAGGAATCGGCGCAGGACCGTGGTATGCGCCTTTGGCAAGAGGACACATTGCTTCTACTTCAGCTGAATATTTCATTTTATTCTGCTCCTTTCAAATATTTTAAAATATTTTTACCGAATTATATTTTATCACAATCTAAAAATTTTGTCAATAAAAAAACGTTGTTATTATTTCATGAAAATAAATTCGTACAGGCATAATTTTTCGACATATTTATATTTTCTTTTTAATGCATCTGTCCGCAGCAACGCAAATAAGCATTGTTACAAGCATATCCGGCAGCGTATATCCCACAGGAAGGTCGGTATGCATCAAAAATCTGTACAACACAAATCCGATAAGCCATATTACGGCATTGCGCATATCGAATCCGCTTTCCGACTTATCCCTGCGAATCAGGAAGAAATCGGCAATCTGAACCGCAATCATCGGCGCAAACACAGAACCTATAAGATAGAGAAAATTCGTAATATCGTCCATCGGGAAAAGCATAGCCGCAGCCGTTCCTATTATCGTTACGGCTATCGCCGCATATTTCCCCTTGATTTTTGAAAATACGGATTCGGAAGAAATACCTGCCGAATAAGCGTCCATAAACGTTGTTGTAACCGTGGAAAGAACAACAATCAAAAGTCCGAGAATACCGAGTCCGGCTTTGAGCAGTATCTGCGCAATATCGCTTTCGCCGGTCAGAACCGCCGCTCCCATACCTATAATGTACATCCAGCAGCTCACAATTCCGTATGTAACGGCACTTACCGCACTTGCTTTCACGGGTTTTTCGGCTTCTCTCGTATAATCCGAAATCAGCGGCAGCCACGAAAGAGGCATCGCAACCGCAAGCTCGACCGCCGCTCCGAACGAAAGCGCTTCCGAATCGAGCATAGGTGCAGCGTTATTTCCGAAAAATATAATCTTACACAAAATAAGCGTAAGCACAAAAAGTGCAGCCATGGCAACCGTATTCAGCTTACCGAGTTTCGTTACGCCTACCGAAATCCAAAGCACAATAAGTCCTCCTATTACCAGACACCAAAGCCATGCCCCTGCGGAAAACAAGCCGTTTGCGGCAAGTGCGCCGTCGTATATCATTATAGCTGTCCAGCCGACAAGCTGCAATACGTTCATGAACGCAAAAAACAGTCCTCCTCTTTGTCCGAAGCTGCTTTTTACCGTTTCCATTGCACTTTTTCTGCATTTGCCGCCGATTACACCGGCAAGAAACAGCAGCACACAGCCTATGAGATGTCCGAGCAAAATTGCCGCTATACCCGTTTTAAATCCGAGCGAAGCAAACGCTATACCCGTTAATATTTCGGCGAGCGATACCGCCGCACCGAACCAAATTAATCCGTTTTCAAAAAGTGATGTACGTTTTTCCATTATTCTTTCTCCTTCGTATACTCATTACAAATTGCAAACCCATGATTCATAGGTCCTTTCCCTTTGCCGAGGTTCAGCATTGCCGAAAGCGCCCCGGAAATATATTCTTTAGCACGTTTTACCGATTCTTCCATGTCAAATCCCTTTGCAAGGTTTGCGGCAATTGCCGACGAGAGCGTGCAGCCCGTGCCGTGCGTATTCGGATTGTCAATCCTTTTTCCCATAAACCATTTATATCCGCCGTTGCTGTAAAGCAAATCGTTTGCGTCGTTCAAATCGTGCCCGCCTTTGCACAACACGGCGCAGTGATACGTATCGGAAATCCTCTTTGCCGCTTCTGTCATATCGTCGGGCGATGTGATTTTCATGCCTGTAAGCTCTTCCGCTTCCGGTATATTCGGCGTGAGTATATCGGCAAGAGGGAAAAGTTCTTCTTTCAGAGTTCCTATTGCGTTTTCGTTCAGCAGCCTTGCTCCGCTTGTCGCCACCATAACCGGGTCGACAACGATATTCTCCGCCTTATATTCTTTCAGCTTCCGTGCAATCACACGTATAAGTCCGCTTTCTGAAACCATACCGATTTTAACCGAATCGGGGCGTATATCGCCGAACACGCAGTCAAGCTCCTGCGCCAGAAATTCCTCGGTTGCATTCATAATTGAAGTAACGCCGGTTGTATTCTGTGCTGTCATTGCAGTAATTGCAGACGTGGCAAAAACCCCGTTTGCAAGCATTGTTTTTATATCAGCCTGAATACCGGCGCCTCCGCCGGAATCGCTTCCGGCGATCGTTAGTGATGTTTTCATAATCTCATTTCCTTTCTAACGTTTTGTATATGCGATATAAAGTGGTGCCCCCGATATACCGCTTTTTATAATTAATGACTGCTGAACAATTACAAAATGCACTCATATACTAATTTTTTCGGCATTTTGTAATTGTTCAAGTGCAAG
>CAKVOK010000029.1 GCA_934792465.1 uncultured Clostridia bacterium
GCAGGCAACATGATGGGCAAGTATACACAATATGCAGACAATCATGTCCGTATGCTGTCATTTGGCTGGGACGATAATAACAGAATGACAGCATCGTCTGTAAGGAATACGGACGAATCCGGAACATATACGTATGACGATGCGGGGCGGCTCACGCAGGCAGTGCGGAGCAGTATACCCGAAACATATTCTTATGATATTTTCGGACGTATCATATCGGGCACAAAAGGTAACGTTTCGTTTGAATATACCTACGATGCGAACGGACTTCGTACGTCAAAGACCGTAGACGGAGTAACGACGTATTATGTATATGACGGAGAAAATATCATAGCGGAAATCTCGGACAGCGGAGAAACAATATATCTCAGGGACAATACCGGCATTGTTTCGAGGACAAGGGGAAATGCGAAAGAATATTTTGTAACAAGCTATAGGGGCGATATATCGGCAGTTGTAAATTCCAATGCGGATATTATAAAGAGTTATGATTACGAAGCATTCGGAAGTCTGAAAAATGCTTCTGCCGAAGATGATAATCCGTTCAGATACTGCGGAGAATATTTTGATGATGAAACAGGCTTTGTGTATTTGCGCAATAGATATTACGACCCGAGTATCGGTAGATTTACAACCGAAGACCCGGCAAAATCGGGCTTGAACTGGTATGCGTATTGTGAAAACAATCCTGTGAAGTATATTGACCCGTGGGGACTGGATGCAATTGTTGCAAATCAAATGGAAAATGTTGCTAAGTTTGGCCATATGAGTTCATTTGTGCAAGATGATGATGGAATATGGTATTTCTTCTATTGGGGAAAAGATTCCGTTTCTTTAACAAAAGTCGATGATTCAAGTATATTAAATGATTCTAAGAAAATAAACAAATGGTTGAAAGATAAGGATTTGAATGATGGGGAATATAAGTATGATGGTTTTTGCTATATTTTAGGTGACTTTTCTGACTCGAAAGAATATTATCAAGAGTTGGCTCAACAGTTTGAAGATGATGTCAAAAATGGTGATTTGGGTTGGTTTAAGTGGAAAAACAAAAACTATAATTTGGCAACAAGAAACTGTACACAAGAAACGATGAAAGGATTATATAAAGGCAGAATTGGTCCGGAAGGGGAAAAAACAGTGGAACAAGTACATCATAGAACTGGGTATATTATAGCGGTAGTGCCTAATTGCAATCTGAGTAATTTGCAGGAAGTGTACGGAAGCAGAACGTTAAATTGGTGGGAGTGAGAAAGTTGAAATTATGTAAAATTATCGTGCCGATATCGTTTATTTTGATACTTTCTTTTATGATTTACGGTCGTTTGTTTGGTTTTCCGAGTGAAAAGAAAATAATATCCGGTGAAGTAGATAGGTATGTAAGGACAGAATATGGATTAACGCCTACAAATATAGAAGTTTCTTTTTCTATAGACGGTATGAACAGTGCATTTGTTTCGGTAAAAGAATATCCTTTTAGTATCCGAGTGTATGTAAATCGAGAAACAAAAAAATGCTGGGGCGATTTATATTTGGAGTCGTTGGTGGAATATCGCTTGGAAATGCTTGTTTATGAAAAAGTAAGTTCCTTTGTAGACCCAAACAACATAATTATTGGATTGGAAAGAAGATTTACAAAGGGAAAGACCAAACTAAATGCGGATGAGATAAATGCAAATCCCAATATATTGCTAAATAATCCGGAAGTTGTTTACTATTGTATGATAACCAGAATTGAAAAAGATTTTGAAAAAAGTTACAAGATTTTTAATCAGATAACAAAGTTTTTTACTCCGACGAGTATTGATTTTTATTACGCTGAAAGCGAAGGAGAAAAAACGCATCTTACAGTAAAAAGAAGAGATTTTGATAAAATACATAATAAAAATGATTTTATCTTTATTGCAAAGAAGCGCCTATACAAATAGTGCGTTTTGGTTGGGATAATGAACGTGCTGACCAATCGCTTTTTAAATTAGGAATAAACTGGTATAAAACGGGGTTATGCAATGAGTGCATTAAAAAAAATAATTATTATCATCGGTTCAGTGATTGCACTGTTATTTATAGTATTTGCAATTGTATTATGGACGGTTGGAGGGAATCTGTTTTTTGTAGGATACAATAAACTCTTTATAGCTCCCAATTTAAACAAAGCGCATGACTTTTTTAATGATAATGCCAAGGAGTTGACGTATGTTGCCAAAGAACTTCTTGAAACGGATTATAGTAGAATCACAGTCCAAAATGAATGGGCTAATGGAGAAAACAGGTATAGCATGAGAGTTAAAGGTGAAAATTCGGTTTATGAAACCATACCTGTTCCCGATAAACTTATTGGTAATGTAGCAATACTGTACGAAAGAGGAATAAGGGATATTTCGTACAGTGGGGATTACGTAAATTTTACGCTGTGGTCAACTATGGACGAAAGTAGAGGTATAATATATTCTGTAACAGGAGTCAAACCGGAGGGGGAACAGTTGATTGAGGTCAGGCGGTTAAAGGATAATTGGTACTACTACGTACATAATTATGAAAAAGCAAAAGAACGGTATCCGGAGAAGTTTAAGTAAATACTATTCGGCAAGGCAGATGTAACGTCTGCCTTGCTGTTTTGCTAAATATACAAAATAATTTGTTATATTTGTGAAATATGTGCAAATGATGTCTGTTATGCAAAGAAGATATTGACTGTTTTGTATGCGTATGTTATAATGAAGTTGAAATAAATGTATGCGCAGGGTAACTCATGAAGATAAGGAAACGGCAACAGGGGGAGTAAAAATGAAAAAATATTTAATAATTATGTTTTTGCTGATTCTTACAACGGCATTTGCTCAAAATGCCTATGAAACAGTCATAACCGTTTTGTATGACAACATAAAAGTGTATAAGGACGGGAAAGAAGTTGAGCTGAAAGATGTGAACGGAAAAGCGGCAGAGCCGTTTATATATTCCGATACAACATACGTTCCGATACGTGCGGTAAGCGAGCTTCTCGGCAACTCGGTTTCATGGGACGAAGAAACAAAAAGTATATACATATCGGACAAGGAGAATTTTTTCCCGGACAATGTTTTTGAAGATAACAACGATTCAAATTATCTGTATACAGGTTTTCTCAAGAAAATGAACGAGGAAAGACTGTTTGAATCGGACGACAACTTCAGCAAATACAATATTCGGCTGCTGTGTATTGAGGGAGATACAACGATAATAAGCTGTATAAGCGTTGTGTTTAAAGATGATTCCGGATATGTGTATTATAAAAAATGCGACGAGTTCCGGGAACTCACAGAAGACGTAAAGTGCAGGCTTACGGCAGAGGAAATCAAAAAACTCTGTAAATTGCTGTATGATACGGATTTCGATTCCTTTAATACGGTGCAAAAAAACTCGGACGGCGGAAATGACGGAACAACGTGGATAATTGAAATATCCGATGCCGCAAATAATTATCATGTTGTAAAGCGTTGGTCGCCGGATAAAGACACCGATGTATATAATTTGGGGACGTTCTTATTTGAATTATGTGCTGAACATAAATAGGAAAGAATACGGAGAAAGCGGCGGTATATTTTCAGTGTTGACGAACATGAGAAGCTGCTTGAAAAATAATTTGAAAAACGACAACCGATGATTTCACTCAGAGAGGCGAATGAAAAAAGTTTGCCTCTCTGTTTCTTTGAAAATTTCTGCAATTTGATAAATGACAAATTAATATGTTTTGGCTGATTTACCGATATAATATTAAATTTGGTGCTTGTTTTGACTCAATGGAAGGAAAGGCTGTAACAAAATAATAAACAATTTTTGTAAATTCGGTTGACAAATCGGACATTTTGTGTTATTATGAATATATTAACAATTTTTTTAAACAACAGCTTTGGAGGGATTAATTTGAAAAACATTCCGTACAACGATATAGTGAAAATAAGCAGCATAAAAGAGATTATGGAACTGGCTGCCAAAGAGGCCGGCGACAAGGCGGCATACAAAATCCCCGATAAAAATTCGTACAAAAGCGTAACTTTCAGAGAATTTAACGATACCGTGGATTTTATCGGAACGGCATTGAAGTCGAGAGGACTCACAACCGGGCATATTGCGATTGTCGGCAAAAACAGCTACGAATGGCTGACAGCATATCTGACGGTGCTTAAAAGTGCCGGCGTTGTTGTGCCCATAGACAAGGAGCTTCCTTTCACGGATATTTCAAACATACTTATCAACAGCGACAGCGAAGTTCTCTTCTATGCGGACGAATTTGAAAAAGACTTGCTGACGGCGGAATTTCCGAAGATTAAGTATTTCATAGGCTTCGACCGTGAGGAGGACGACGGCAGATTTTTGTCGTACAAAAAACTTATTGCGGACGGCAAAGCACTTTTTGAGAACGGCAACAAAAGCTTTCTTTCCGAAACGAGAGATGAAAACCTGCTGAAAATGCTTGTTTATACCTCCGGCACAACGGGCATGGCAAAGGGCGTAATGCTGAGCGAACACAACTTGGTCAGCTGCATTTATAACGGACTCTTGATAGCGAGCGTAAAGGGCACGGGATTCTCCGTTCTGCCGTACAATCATACGTATGCGGCTGTTGTCGAAATCCTGGTTTCGATACATCTGCACAACACAATCTGCATTAACGACAGCATAAGAAAAATCCCAAAAAATATGCTTCTTTTCAAGCCGGATTATATGTATATAGTTCCGGCATATGCGGAGGTTTTTTATAAAAAAATTATTGCAACCGCAAAGAAACAGGGCAAATATAAGGCACTCATGGCTATGATAAAGATAAGCAACGCACTGCTCAAAATAGGTATAGACGTAAGACGCAAGCTATTTAAATCCGTTCTTGACGGGCTCGGCGGCAATATTTACAAATTTGTATGCGGCGGCGCTCCCGTCCGCAGCGAAATAGGCGATTTCTTTGAATCAATAGGCGTTATCTTCATGAACGGCTACGGAATCACGGAATGTTCGCCGCTGGTAAGCGGAAACCGTGAGGGCGACAGCGAACCAGAATCGGTAGGCGTTCCGATACCGTGCGTTGAGATTAAATTTGACGAGGTTGATTCGGACGGAATCGGTGAAATATGCGTCAAGGGAGATACCGTAATGCTCGGATATTACAAGCAGCCGGGTCTTACGAAAGAGGTTCTCTCGGACGACGGCTGGTTCAAGACGGGCGATTTCGGAAAGTTTAACGAGAGAGGACATCTGATGATTACCGGCAGAAAGAAAAATCTTATCGTTCTCAAAAACGGAAAGAATATATATCCGGAGGAAATAGAAGAATATATCCTTGCGATTCCGTATGTTTCGGAAACGGTGGTAACAGCGGTTAAGGACGAGGACGGCAACGATGCAAGCCTGTGTGCACACGTGTTTTTGAACAGCGACGCAGTTGAACAGCTGGGCATAACGAATCCTGCCGAAACGGTGAAAAAGGATATAAGTGCCGCAACCGCACATTTGCCGTCTTACAAGCACATAACGTCGGTTGTTGTAAGGGATACGGAATTCCCGAAAACCACGACAAGGAAGATTAAAAGAAATTTGATTTAACAAAATTTGCAGACCGATGCGGTATAAAACAAAAATGTTTTGAAAATTATAAATGAAGCGAACTCCCTGCGGCAGACATCTTTTCGTCTGACAACGGGGGTTCGCTTTAAATAACCGTGTATATTCTATCATGCAAGAACATTAATTTATGTCGATAAAAGCATTTTTTGGTATTGACAAAATTCGGGCGGTATGGTATAATAAATATGCTACACAAATTTAAGAATTCAGACGTATAGGATTTTTGGTTTTTGGATAAATTCTATATTTTTTTGGCATACCAAAGTGCTGAGAGGTTAAATTTAGCTATTGGACAAAAGTTTTACTCAAAATGCAAACTTCAAAATCCGATAGTTAAAACTGTTATTTGTATATGCCGTTTAACTATATGTCTGATTTGATTTGTGTAGCAACAAACGGAGTTTGCGTTTTATGTGCGTCGGCTTCGGTTGGCGCACTTTTTTAATGTACGGAAAAGCGAAAAAGCGCATACCCCGAAATATTACGGAAAGGGGTGCGCTTATGAAAAGGTCGGTTATTTATTTTGAAAAAGCAGCAGCATTCTATTATACCTTGACTTTTCCGTAGCCGTGCACCAATAAGAAATTCCTATTGTTTTTACATAAATCAAGAACACATATAAGCAAGGTCTGTAAAAATTGTTTTTACAGACCTGTACTCATAGATTATCCAATACATTTTCAATTTTAAAATCCGATGTCATAATAAAATCAACCAATTCACCATATGCTGCTTCATTCATAGTTCCAATAACTTTATACTTTAGCTTATTTTTATCAAAATAATAAAATTGATCGGCTTTTATATATCCGTTTCTATTATTTCCGTTATTTATTTTAACATCATCGGTATCAACAGGGAAGTTACCCGGATATGCGAGTTTGTGTTGCCTTTGAAATTCATCTTTAAACGAAGAAAGAACATTGCAAATTATATCATATGATAACCCCTCAATTATCCCGTTTTTATCATTAATTACTACAAATGAATGTTTGCTAATTTCACTCCCCTGTGATTTATATTCATAAACTAAAATTATATCTCCGCATTTACACATTTATTTTGCCGCCTTACGTACAGTTGCTTTTTTCTTTCCCGTCAGCACATCATCGTTCCATGGCATCGGATTAACACCCTGCAATGCTTCTTTTGTACTGATAGTTTTTCCCATTCTGCCCTGTAATTTTTCCATATTTATTTTTTTCATTTTTCGGCACCTCCACTGTAAAATTATTTATGCCGCATTATTTAGCTTCACTTTGGTATCAGTATATGCATATCATATAAAATAATGTAAACACACTGACGTTGTTGTAACGCTGTAACTATGTAACTATATTTTAACGCAAATTTGTTCACTTGTCAATAGGTTTTAGTATAATTGGGTTAAATTGGGCAAAATTAATGAAAATTGAGCAAAACTTTGTATAGAATTACACTGCTTACATTCCGGTTTTACAATTACCCGAATTAACGGCTGCTTTATTAAATGTCCGCTTTGCACAAAACGAATTATTTTTTGCTCGATTATTCATAAATATTATGTATTGACTTTTTCAATCTTTTGTGATACAATATATTATAAGTGGTTTGGAACATTTTAAGACTGCTTTACAAAAAAGCAATTCATATTAAAAATGCAAGAACAGCACATACAAAATTCATTTCGGGAGTGATTACCGTGAATAACCAGTATTATAACAGCAATCTCGGAGAGCTTTTGAAAATTGCCGAGGAAAAATATACAATAGACAAAGACTTATATAACAATTTTCGTGTGAAACGAGGTCTCAGAAACTCCGACGGTACGGGCGTGCTTGCCGGACTTACCGCCATAGGTGAGGTACGAGGATACGTTGTTGACGACGGCGAGCGTTCTCCTATAGAGGGCAAACTCCTATACAGAGGAATAGATGTCTGCGACATCATAAAAAATGCCGCCGCAGAGGATAGATTTGCATATGAAGAAGTCGTATTTCTTCTGCTTTTCGGTGTTCTGCCGTCGAAGAAAATGCTTGATTCTTTCTGCGAGCTTCTCGGCAGTATGCGAGATTTGCCGCCGGGATTCACGGAAGACACGATTTTAAAATCGCCGAGTGCCAACATAATGAACAAAATGGCGAGGAGCGTTCTCACGCTTTATTCATACGATGACAAAGCGGACGATATAAGCTTCCCGAATCTGATTCGCCAATCCATAGAGCTTATTGCGAGAATGGTTACCATTGCGGCATACGGCTACCAGGCGAAGCGCAGGTATTATGACAAAGCAAGCCTGTATCTGCACAGTCCGCAGCCGAATCTTTCCACAGCGGAAAACTTCTTCTATATGACGCGGCCGGACAGCAAATTTTCGAAAACCGAAGCCGAAATACTCGACCTGCTGCTTGTACTCCAGGCAGAACACGGCGGAGGAAACAACTCCGCATTCGTATGCCGCGCGGTTTCATCGAGCGGTACGGATACATATTCGGCAATTGCTGCGGCTATAGGTTCTCTCAAAGGTCCTAAGCACGGCGGTGCGAATTTCAAGGTTCTTGAAATGATAAATGATTTTAAGGCAAATATAAAGCATTGGGACAGCGACGCCGAGGTCGGCGATTACATAAGAAAAACAATACGCAAAGGCAAACTGATATACGGTATGGGTCATGCGGTATACACGATTTCCGACCCACGTGCGGTGCTTCTCAAAGAAAAGGCAAAAAGTCTTGCTGAGAAATGCGGCTGTTCGGAGGAATTTGTGCTGTATGACGCTATAGAACGCCTGACTCCGGATATTTTCCGTGAGGAAAAGGGCATTGACAAAAGCATTTGCGCAAACGTGGATTTATATTCCGGGTTTGTATATCAGATGCTGAATATTCAGCCGGATTTATACACACCGCTTTTTGCAATCGCAAGGATTGTCGGCTGGTGCGCCCACAGAATAGAGGAGGTTACCTGCAACGGCAAAATCATGCGCCCGGCTTACAAAGGCGTTAAGAAAAAAGGCTGCTATATAAAGCTGGCAGACAGATAATTTACAATATGATAAAGAGGGTGTTGCAAAACGAAATTGTTTTGCAGCACCCTCTTTTGGGGCTTTAGAAAAATAGTGCTTTATGCGGTCTGTGCATTTTTATAATGCCCCTTTTTATACCGATTATATGTCCATTATAGCTCTTAGCACATCGACATTTTGCTTATTAGCAGAAAACTGATCTCTGATACCACCTAAATGATATATATTTTCACTTATGCTTTTTGAGATGTCATGTATTTTAACACAATATCTATCCCACTTATACCAAAACAATGACTTGCTGTAGTATTTTCAAAATCTGACAGAAAAACTATATTTCACCTCGGTATAATAATTAATAAAGGAGAAGTAAGTATAAAAACAAACCTACTCCTCCTCTTTTATTCATATTCCTATCAGAATCTTATCATGCCTTTTACACCTGCGAAAACAACAACAGCAATCGTCAAAATATAGAACAGAAAGATATTGATTGCTTTAAGCATTGTAAAAAGCTTTTTGCGTTTTGCGTCCATTTTCGGTGTTTCATACGAAACGATAAGTGCATAGATTATACCCATAAGAATAGGCATGAATACCAGCACGGGCGTTGCCGGCACTTTCCCGAACAAATATCCCGGAATGAACGGCACCAGCGTAACCGACGCTATGAGAAGTATTGCTATTGCCCAAAGGCAAACCGTATATTTTTCAAATATCTTCATAATTCAGACACCTCACGTATTACGCTTTTTTCTTCTTATATCCGCCTTCCATAAGCGCCCATATCGGAGCTGCTATGAAAGCTGACGAGAATGTACCCGTTATAACGCCGACTATAAGAGGAATTGAAAATTCACGTATTGAATCCGAACCCAAAACAGTAAGCACTATAAGAGAAAGAAGCGTTGTTCCCGATGTATTCAGTGTACGGCGCATTGTCTGCCAGATACTCTTTTCGCAGGTATCTATAAAGCCTTCACCTTTTTTCGCAAACTTCTTGTTCTCACGTACACGGTCGAATATAACGATTGTATCGTTGATTGAATAACCGATAATCGTAAGCAGTGCAGCGATAAACGAAGCGTTTGTCGGCACTCTGAATATTGCATAGAAAGAGAGCATTACAAGCACGTCGTGGATAAGTGCGCATACGGCAGCAACACCCGAAGCGAACGTAAATCTTATCGTAATATAAATAAGTATAAGAATTACGGCTATGGCAACTGCCAAAAGTGCATTGTAGATAATTTCCGAGCTTACGAGCGGAGTGATGTTATCACTTGCGAGAAGCGCTTTGTCATCCAACGAAAACTTTGTTTTAATATCTTCAAAGAGTTTATCTCTTTCTGTTTTTGAAAGCGTTTCCATTTTGAAAAGAACCTGATGCTTTGCACTCGAATCTTCCGCATACTGGATTACGTTTACTTCTTTGCCTGTGGATTCCTTTATAACGGCAGTAACATCGTCAAGCTTGAAATCCTTGCCCATGTTAATCTGCATCATTGTACCGCCGGAGAAGTCTATATCGGTTGCAAAGCCACCGTTTATAAACAGACATACGATACCTACTATAACTATTACAATCGGTATTAGTGCGATTTTCTTTGTATTTCTCATTATATTAAACATTAGCTTCACCCCCTGTTACTGAATACCTATTCCGTATAATTTCTTGTTTCTTATATCAAGTCCCACAAGCTGTTTGAGCAGGAACTTCGTTACGAATATTGCAGTGAACATACTTACTACAACGCCGAGGAAAAGGGTTATTGCAAAGCCTTTTACCGTACCGTTGCCGAGTGCCCACAAAACGCCCGAAGATATAAGCGTTGTTATGTTCGAATCGACAACAGCCGTGATTGCACGGTGGAAACCTGCGTCGATAGAAGCTTTCAGCGTTTTGCCGTTCTTAAGCTCGTCTATGATACGTTCGAATATAACGACGTTTGCGTCTACCGCCATACCGAACGAAAGAACTATACCGGCAATACCCGGAAGCGTAAGGTTGAGTCCGAACGCACCGATAAGAAGCACTGTAATAAGTGTGTATATAATAAGTGCAAGCGTAGCAACTATACCCGGTATACGATAGAATATTATCATATAGATACCGATAAGTATAATCGAAATAAGACCTGCATACAAGCTGTTTTTGAAAGCGTTCTGTCCGAGAGTTGCGCTGACTGTGCTTGCGCTTACCTCGCTGAGTCCGAACGGAAGCTTACCTGCACGGATAAGGCTTGCGAGGCTGCTTGCAGCTTCTCTTGCGCCTTCCTGATTTCCGAGAGTTATAATAGCCTTGTCCGAATCGATTTTGCTCTGCACCGTAGGTGCCGACTGCGTTACGCCGTCGAGCTTTATTGCAATCTGCTGACCGATAAGGTTTCCGGTAGCTTCTGCGAATTTCTTCTGACCGTCTTTTGTAAGAGTAAGTTCAACGTGATGGTTTGCAACTCCCGTATCGTCCGTTGCGGAGAATACTGCCGTTGCATTTTCAACGTCTTTACCGTCGAGAACAACGTTTCCGTTCGGGTCCTCGAATGTGAGGGCTGCCGTTGCTCCGAGAAGCTCGGACGCATGGTTTACATCGTCTACACTCGGAAGCTCTATACGGAATCTTCCGTTGCCGTTGTACATTACGTTTGCTTCCGTATATCCCTGAGAAGCTGCACGTGCTCTTAAAATAGCAATCGTTGTATCTGCTTCGTCGTCGGATACGTTTGTTTTATTCTTTGTTGTTTTGTTTCCGGATTTATCCGTTGAAGTATCAACAGCCTGATATTCGAGATACGAACCGCCGTTGATGTCCAGACCGAGCTTAACGCCGTCTTTAACCGGAGTAAGCTTGTAATCACCGATTTTCAATCCGAAAACCGTAAGTAAAATCAAAATCCCTATTACCAAAAGGGACAGCAAAAGCTTTGTAACACTTTTTGCTTTCATTTTATTTCCTCCTTTGCAGTGTGCCAAAAGGCTAAACATACCTATTATTATATAATTTTTTTTCGTCTAAGTCAATAGTTTTCTTGTGTTTTTATAGAAAAAGCTTAAAACATATTTGCATTTTTGTGCATTTTATCTAATGCGTCTGCGTTTGCTTTTCTTTCCGCAGCCCAAGACTCCGCCCAGGCAGCCGAACAAAACGCCCGTCACAAGCAAAACCAAGAACAACAGCGAAAACAGGCTGACCGCCCTCAAAATCATACCCAGGACAAGAATGAAAAGAGTAAGTACCAGACCGAAGAATCCGCCCGAAACAACTCCCTCACGTGTTTCATGCCCTATCATTGCGGAAAACACCGTCAAAACAAGAACGGAAACCGTTCTGCTGAAAAACGGAAGCGCCGCCGCTCCGAGAGGCGTAAACATATACATGAGCGCAATCAGAAAATATAGTATAAGCAAAACAACCGCTGCCATTATCCAATACGGAAGAAAAAATCGCATCAAACCGCCGTCGAGGCTTATTTGCTTTTTCCTCTTGCCCGTTCTTCTGTATGTATCCATAATCACTCTCCGTTCCGCACCGCAGCTTTTCGCCGGCGCATTTACTCCGTCATTTTTTCGGATTATTTGTCCTCAACGTATTTAAGCACATCTTTTACAGCCCATTTTGCAATCTGAATCATTGTTTTGTTCTGCTTTGTGCTTTCAATGAACAGCATATCGTCCTTAATTCTTACAACCGTGCCGTATATTCCGCCTATTGTAAGAATATCGTCGCCCACTTTGATTGCGTCTATCATTGCCTGCGTCTGCTTCTCACGCTTTTTCTGAGGTCTTATAAGCATAAAATAAAAAACCGCAATAATAAGCACAAAAGGCACGAAAGTAGCAATAAGCTGCGCCGGGCCTGCCTGAGCCTGTTCCAAAAAGAAATAGTTCATGTCGTTTCCACCTTTCCTTATAACTGAACGCCGGCAGCGGATTTCTTTATATTTCCGTATAAGGCAAAAAATACATTGCCGGCACATCTTATTATATTATATCCTATTTTTCAAAACTAATCAAGTATTTTTTGAAAATTTGTTCAAAATATTTTAATTTTTTTCGCTTAAGCGCATTAAAATTGTCTTAAGCTCAGATATAATTACATTTTTTTCTATTTTTTCACATAAATATACCACATACGGACGTTCGCCCCTGCTGTACAATATTTTGCCTTTATATTCCGAAGCAAGCATGGCAATCTTGTTTTCCGGCACGGAAACGGAGGTATCGAAATAGAGCAGAATCCTGCTGCCTCTCTCGCTGACGTCCGTAATGCCGCATTTTGAAGCGTATACACGTATAAGCGATATTTCTATCAGGTTTATAACCGACTGCGGAGGTGCGGCAAACCTGTCGATAAGCTCGTCTATAACGGCTTCTTTATCTTTTTCGGAGGTAATCGCCGCAATCTTTTTATAAATCTCGATTCTTATATTATGCGACTCGATATATTCCTCCGGAATATAGGTATCAAGCTTGATGTCAACAGTTGTGATAATTTCTTTTTCCTCCGGAATACCTTTCGTTTTCTTGACGGCTGCATCCAGCAGACGGCAATACATATCATATCCGACATTTTCCATTTCGCCGTGCTGCGCCGCTCCGAGAAGGCTTCCCGCTCCTCTTATTTCGAGGTCACGCATGGCGATTTTGAATCCGCTGCCAAACTCCGTAAATTCACGTATTGCGGTAAGCCGTTTCAGTGCCGATTCGTTAATCGATTTATCTTTCTTATACGTAAGATAAGCATATGCAAGGCGGTTTGAACGTCCGACCCTGCCCCGCAGCTGATACAGCTGCGAAAGTCCCATTTTATCCGCATTTTCTATTATTATAGTATTTATATTCGGTATATCCAGCCCGGTTTCTATTATAGTCGTGCATACGAGAATATCCACCTCGCCGTTCAGAGTTGCCATCATAACGCTTTCCAGTTCACGCTCGCTCATCTGACCGTGACCGACGGCGATTCTCGCACCGGGTGCCATTTTCTGAAGCTCGTTTGCCGCTTCAAAAATGCCGTCTATTCGGTTGAACACATAATAAACCTGTCCGCCTCTGCCCAGTTCTTTCAATACGGCGTTGCGTATCGTTTCTTTATCATATTCAAGCACATACGTCTGAACGGGATACCTGTCCTCCGGCGGCCGTGATATAACGCTCATATCACGCACACCGATAAGCGACATATGCAGCGTTCTCGGTATCGGCGTTGCCGAGAGCGTCAGCACGTCCACGTTCTTTTTCAGTTCCTTTATGACTTCCTTGTGCTTAACGCCGAAACGCTGCTCCTCGTCTATAATCAAAAGCCCGAGGTCTTTGAACTTTATATCCTTTTGCAAGAGTCTGTGCGTTCCTATGACAATATCGGTTTCGCCCGTGAGCAGTCTTTTCACCGTGGCAGTCTGCTCCTTTTTGCTGCAAAATCTGGAAAGCATTTCAATCTTTATCGGATAGTCTTTCATACGGTTTGTAAATGTATTGAAATGCTGCTGCGCCAGGATAGTTGTCGGCACGAGGTATGCGACCTGTTTACTGTCCATAACGGCTTTGAACGCTCCTCGGAGCGCAACCTCCGTTTTGCCGAATCCGACATCGCCGCACAGAAGTCTGTCCATTGCCTTGCCGCTTTCCATATCACGTTTCATCTCGGCTATGCACGTAAGCTGGTCTTCGGTTTCCTCATACGGGAACTGTTCTTCGAAATTCTTCTGCCAGTCCGTATCCTTGGAAAATGCATAGCCTGTGCCGTTTCGCCTTTCGGCATACAGCGCTATGAGTCTGTCCGCAATATCTTCGAGTGATTTCCTTACCTTATTCTTCGCTCTTGCAAATTCCGCACCGCCCATTTTGTTGAGCTTTACCTGCTTTGCGTCGCTGCCGATATATTTATTTACGGTATCGAGAGAGGTCGCCGGCACATAGAGAATATCGCTGTCCTTATACATTATCTTGAGATAATCGCGCATAAGTCCGTCTATTTCGATACGTTCCATTCCGAGGTATTTTCCTATGCCGTGAACCTGATGCACCACATAATCTCCTACGGACAAATCGGCATAGGATTTAATTCTTTCGCCCTGCTCCTGCGTGCGTTTTCTTCTGTGCTTTGCCGTGCCGAATATCTCTCTGGAGCTTATCACAACGGAGGATATGCCTTTATATTCAAATCCGCCGTTTATGCCGCCCTCGGCAATGATTATTTCACCGTTTTCCGCAAAGCGGTTTTTCATCACCGCAGATATGCCGTTGTCGGACAAAATTCTGTAGAATGCTTCCGCTTTCGGTTTGCTGCCGGCAAGCACGGTTATGGCATAGCTACCGTCGTGCCATTTCACAATATCATCGGCAATAAGACTTATATTTCCGGCATACGACGGTACGGAGCGTGATTCGAAATTGAAATACATTTCCGGCTTTACAAGCTGCGTATCTGCCGTAAAATCCGAGAGAACAATGCATTGCGCCGAAAGGCTCTCCAGTGCCTTTTTCAGCGGAATTACATAATCACCTTTTATAATTGGGAGCGCATCGTTTTCCGCAAACTGCACAAGCTCTCCGGTAATCTCCTTTTCAAAGGCGTGCGCCCTGTCGCCGAGCCGATCCGGAGAAAGCAGAAATACGGCATATTCATCATCTATATATTCAAAAATCGTGCTTATTTTTTTATATATAACGGGGATATACCTATCCGCCGCCGGGAAATAATATTCTTCTTTGAATTTGTCAATATCGCTCTTTGTCCATTCGGTCTGCGGATATTGTTTTATCTCCTCGCATATTTTCTCCGTATCCTCATAAATCATCTCACGGCACGGCGCAACCGTGCATATATCCACCTGCGATATTGTAAGCTGCGACTGCGCATCGAAATAGCGCACTGTATCGACTTCATCATCGAAAAATTCTATTCGTATCGGATTTTTTGACGACGGCGGAAAAACATCGAGTATTCCGCCTCTGATACAGAACTGCCCAACGCCCTCGACGGCATCGCTTCTCGAATATCCCATTATCGTCAGTTTTTCCGAAAGGGAGGACTGCTCGACGGTTTCACCGATGCGGAACGTAATTCTGTATTTTTCATACATATTTCGGGGAATTGTGTATTGCATAACGGCGTCGGACGGCGCAATTATGATTTTTGCATTGCCCGACATTACGGATTCTATAACACCCAGACGTGCCTGAACAATCTGTGCCGCCGAGGTTTCTATATTATGAAAAATATAGTCCTTTGCCGGGAATACGACGGCCGTTCCCTCGCCGAAATAAAAATCGAGGTCGTCTTTCAAGATACGTGCTTCGTACATATTTTCCGTAACAACAAGCGCATTTTTACCGCAGCGGCGCATAAATGCATTTATAATATCCGCATATGCGCTCTTTGCCGCTTCGCTTATATAAACGGATTTTGCGCCGTTTTCGAGCGCACCTGCCGCCCGTTCAAATTCTTTGAGCTTTTCAAGATAATATTTCATAATAATCTCCTTCGTTTTTGATGCATCAATGGGAATAGGAAAAAATGCTTCGGAACGGACAAACTGAACCCGAAGGCGTATATGTATACGTCGAGAGGTGAAGTTTGTTCGTAGCAAAAAGGCTTTTAAATGCCGAAAAATCGAATATCATAAGATTTTTCCGCCTAAACATACGCTTTAACGAATTTTACAAATAATTTATCTTGTATTGCAGTTGCCTTTTTGCGGTCCGGACTTTTCTTACATTCCCGTTATACTGCTGTTGCAGAGATTTATAGCCTTTTCCGCTCCGTTTTTCATATATTCGGGCAGCACCTTGACGATTCTTTTCGCACACGGCAGAAGAATATCGAAATCCTCTTTTGATAAATACCCCAGCACATGGTCCGCCATATCAATTTTCGGGTTTTCCGGCATACCGACGCCGACCTTGATTCTCGGGAATACGTCCGTGTTCAACATATATATTATATCCTTTATTCCGTTGTGACCGCCGGCACTGCCTTTCGTGCGCATCCGGAGCTTGCCGAGCGGCAGGCTTACGTCATCATAAATAACAATAAAATTTTCTTCGGGGATTTTGTAATAATCGAGCAGCGGCTTTATCGACTGACCGCTTAGGTTCATGAACGTTTGCGGCTTTACGAGTATCACCTTTTCGCCCTCAATCATTCCCTGACCGTACAGTGCCTTAAATCCAAGCTTGTTTATATTTATCCCATAAGTTCTCGCCACGTAATCAATCATCTCAAAACCTATATTATGCCGGGTTCCCTCGTATTTATTCCCCGGATTGCCCAGTCCCGCAATAACAAACATAGTTTCACTGCCTTTCCGTATTTTTTTACATCAAAAAAGACCACATTTTCATGCGGCTGCTGTTACTATTATACTATATTTTCGAAAAAAAGTCAAGTGCGGCTTTTAAAAAACAGCAGACGTTTCACGTAGCCGCAAAACGCCTGCCGTATATATCATTTGTATGCACCGATTTTTCTGAATTTATCATATCTGTTTCTGAGCATATCCGATTCGGATTCGGAGGAAATCTCTTTCACAGCCTTTACAAGCTCGTCTTTAAGATTTGCGCATATCTCTTCGGGCATTCTCTCGCCCTCGGGGATTATCTCGTCCGTTATTTTCAGCTCATACAAATCGTGTGCGGTAAGCTTCAGCGCTTCCGCCGCCGCCGGTGCCTGCTTTGCGTCTTTCCAGAGTATGCTTGCGCAACCCTCCGGAGAAATAACGGAATAAACGGCGTTTTCCAGCATGATTATTCTGTCCGCAACCGAAAGCGCAAGCGCTCCGCCGCTGCCGCCCTCGCCGGCAACAACAGCTATTACGGGCGTTTTCAGAGTCATCATATCCATAAGATTTTTGGCGATAGCCTCGCCCTGACCCCTTTCTTCTGCGGTTATGCCGCAATATGCACCGCTGCTGTTGATTATACATATAATCGGGCGTTTGAATTTTTCAGCCTGTTTCATGAGCCTGAGCGCTTTTCTGTAGCCCTCCGGACTCGGACAGCCGAAATGACGTTTCATACGTTCTTCAATGGAATTTCCGCGTTCCATTGCAATTGCGGTTACGGGCGTACCGTTCAGCATACCTATGCCGCCGACTATGGCTGCGTCGTCCGCAAATCCTCTGTCGCCGTGAAGCTCGATAAAATCGTCAAGAAGATTGTATATATAATATGCGCCGAGATTTCTTTTCGAATCTCTTGCCGCCATTACTCTTTCATATGCGTTCACGTAATCAGCCCCTTTCCGCAGTTTTATTCATTTTAAGTAATTTTACAATTGTTGATTTAAGCTCGTTTCGCTCGATGATTGCGTCCACAAACCCGTGGTCGAGCAAAAATTCCGCACGCTGAAAGCCTTTCGGAAGTTTTTCTCCCGTTGTCTGCTCTATGACACGTGCGCCGGCAAACCCGATAAGCGCACCGGGTTCGGAAAGCGTTATATCGCCCTGCATGGCGAAACTTGCTGTAACGCCGCCCGTCGTGGGGTCTGTCAAAACAGTCAGATAGAACAGACCGGCATCATTATGATATTTCACTGCGCCGCTGACCTTTGCCATCTGCATGAGCGAGAGTATACCCTCCTGCATTCTTGCGCCGCCGGAGCAGGTAAAGCCAACTACGGGAAGTCCTTTTTCCGTTGCAAGCTCGAATGCACGTGTGATTTTTTCACCCGTAACGGTACCCATGCTGCCCATCATAAATTCGGAATTCATGGCGAATACAACGGCTTTTTCTCCGCCTATTTCGGCAGTGCCGCAGATAACGGATTCTTTATCTCCGCTGGATTTGACGGCGGCTTCGAGTTTTTCCTCGTAATTCGGGAAATTAAGAGGATTTCCGCCGACAAGCTCGCTGTCGTGTTCTTCGAAAGAGTCGCATACAAGGTTTATTCTGTCGTGTGCGCTCATTCTGAAATATTTGCCGCAGGACGGACAAATCATATTGTTTTCTTTCAGCTTATCAACGCTTGTTTCCGCACCGCACGCCTTGCAGGCCTTAGTGCTTTGTTCAGCTTTTTTAAATAATTTTTCAAACATAAAATCTCCATTCCGCCGCTATGCGCCGGCATAAATAATTTAATGTAAAATCTCGTATGTATATCAATGAATACAGGAGATTTTATTGCACATCGCCGTGTCGGGTGATAGCGATGACTGTTCGGCGGTGCTGTTTAATTTTTAACGTGATTTTTCACGCTAATCACCTAATCTTTATCTGCAACGGCGAATGAAAATTCTGCCGACACACATAATTTTCCGTCAACATATCCTTTGCCCTCGGCAAAATAAAACGGCGGACGTTCTTTCGTTATAACACATTCGGTTTCAAACAAATCTCCCGGCTTTACGGTGTTTTTGAACTTAACCTTGTTAAGGCCCGTGAAAAGCGTAAGTTTATCCTCCGCTATATTATCCGAAAGGCACACGCAGACAGACTGCGCCAATATCTCGCAGAGTATCACCCCCGGAACAATCGGATTGCCGGGGAAATGACCTTTCAAGAACCATTCGTCACCGGTTATCTTCTTTTTGCCGTATGCCTTGCCGTCTTTGAATTCCGCTTCGTCTATGAGAAGCATATTATCCCTGTGCGGCAGGATTTTCATTATTTCTTCTTTATTCATGGCAGTTTCAGTCCTCCGCTTTTGAAAATGCTACGCAAGCGTTGTGACCGCCGAAGCCGAGCGAATTTGAAAGAGCCAGTTTAATCTCGGTTTTTGCCGCTGTATTCGGTGTATAGTCCAAATCGCAGTCCGGGTCGGCTTCTTTAAATCCTATCGTAGGCGGAACGGTATTGAAACGCAGCGCCTGTATCGCCGCAATTGCTTCAATCGCTCCGGCTGCGCCGAGCAGATGTCCCGTCATGGATTTCGTAGAGCTTATATGAATCTTATATGCGTCCTCGCCGAAAGCTTTCTTAATTGCCGTTGTTTCCGTTTTGTCATTGAGCGGTGTGCTTGTGCCGTGTGCATTGAAATACACGGTTTCCGCATTTATACCCTCTCCGGCTTCTTTAAGGCATTCTTTTATGGCTGCCGAAGAAGCTTCCGCCTCCGTGTCGGGCGACGTTACGTGGAATGCGTCGCAGGTGCTGCCGTATCCGCAAACTTCCGCATAAATCGTTGCGCCCCTCTTCACTGCGTGTTCGTATTCCTCCAGAACGAGTGCGCCTGCGCCTTCGCCCATTATGAATCCGTTTCTTTCCTTGTCAAACGGAATGGACGCACGTGTTTTGTCCTCGCTCTCGCTGAGTGCCATGCAGTTTATGAATCCGGCTACCGCAAGCGGAGATATTGCCGCCTCGCTGCCGCCGGCTATGATTGCGTCCGCATAACCGTGTTTAATGGCTCTGTATGCTTCGCCTACGGCTGTCGTGCCTGTGGCGCAAGCCGTGGAAACGGATATGCACGGACCTTTTGCGTTAAACTTAATCGCAATGTTTCCGGCACCCATGTTTGAAATCATTTTCGGTATGAACATCGGAGAAACTCTCTGCGGACCTCTTTGGAGCATTGTATTATGCTCGCTTATAAACGTATCGAAGCCGCCTATTCCCGAACCGTAATACACGCCGAGACGGTCGGGAGCAATGCTGCCCGAAATATTGCTGTCCTCCATTGCCTGTGCCGCCGCACATACGGCATACTGAACAAATTTATCCGATTTTCTTATTTCCGATTTTTCCATATATATGCTTGGGTCGAAGTCTTTCAGCTCCGCCGCAAGCTTCGCTTTAAATTCCGAAGCGTCGAATTTTGTTATGAAATCTATACCGCAGACTCCCTGCACAAGATTCTCCCAAAAATCTCCGACATTGCAGCCGAGAGGCGTGACTGCGCCCATTCCCGTTACCGCTACTCTTCTCATGTAATCACTCCTTGTTATAATCTGCGTTACATCGCAAGACCGCCGTCAATTCTTATGACTTCACCCGTTATATAATCGGATATATCGTCCGCAAGGAATGCGGCGAGGTTTGCAACGTCTTCAGGCGTACCGCATTTTTTCAGCGGTATCTGCTGTGTAATGGTGTCGTTTTGAAGGTTTTCCGTCATATCTGTCGCTATAAATCCGGGCGCTATCGCATTGCATCGGATATTTCTCGAAGCAAGCTCACGCGCAACGGATTTTGTAAGCGCAATTATACCGGCTTTGGAAGCCGAATAGTTCGCCTGTCCGGCAAGACCCATAAGCGCCGACACCGAGGAAATATTGATGATTTTGCCGTATTTCCTCTTGATGAAATTTCGGCTGAACGCTTTAATCATATTAAAACAGCCTTTTAAATTCGTGTTTATTACGCTGTCAAATTCTTCTTCGCTCATAGATACTATGAGGTTGTCGCGTGTTATCCCGGCATTGTTCACCAAGATGTCAATGCCGCCGAATTTTTCCGCTATATCCGCAGCGGTTTTCTTGCACTGCTCAAAATCCGCAACGTTGCATTTGAAGCATTCGGCCGCAACGCCGTGCTGCAACGCCTTTTCCCGAACTTCAACCGCTTTTTGCTCATTGCCGTTGTAAATTATGGCAACGTTTACGCCGCATGAAGCCAGCTTTTCGCATATCGCCGCACCGATTCCTCTCGAACCGCCTGTTACGACTGCTGTTTTTCCTTTAAGCATTTTCTTTCACCGCCTGTACCGTTTCAAGCAACGTTTCTTCATTTTCGACAGAATATGTGCGAACGTCTTTTGAAATCTTGCTTATTAATCCGCAAAGCGTCTTTCCCGGACCTACCTCTATGAAATCGGTAAATCCGTCGCTTATCATATTTTCAACGGTTTCCTGCCATTTTACAGGGCTTTTCATCTGCTGCGAAAGCGTTGAAAGCACATCGCCGCCATACGGCTTCGCCGTAAGGTTTGCATATACCGGAAGCTCCGGTGCCGTGATGTCGTACTTTGCGAGTTCATGTGCAAAATTATCGGCAGCTTCCGCCATAAACGGCGAATGGAATGCTGCGCTTACCGCAAGCGGAACGGCTCTGCCGCCGAGTGCCTTTACTTCTGCGGAATATTTTTCTATACTGCTTTTAATTCCGGATACAACCGTCTGCCCCGGACAATTGAAATTAACTGCGTATAAAGAATCGTATTCTTTCACTGTGTTTTTAACTGTTTCGCTGTCGAGTCTTAATACGGCGCACATTGCCGTATCGTGTTGTTTTGCGGCTTCTTCCATGAATTTCGCACGCTGTATTACGATTTTAAATCCGTCCGAAACCGAATAAGCTCCGCTGTATGCGAGCGCCGCAATCTCTCCGAGAGAAAAGCCTGCCGTACCCTCGGCGAATATTCCTCTTGAATTTAATGCCGTTGCCGCCGCAAGCTCCGTAAGATACATACACGGCTGTGTGTTTACTGTTTGTTTAAGTTCCTCGGCAGTGCCGCTGAACGACTGATTCATTGTTCCCGGCCGAATCTGCTCGGCGCTTTCGTAAAGCGCTTTTACTTTGCCGTCAGCGTCATAAAGGGATTTTCCCATTCCGCTGTACTGCGCTCCCTGACCGGAAAATACAAATGCTATTTTACCCATTGTTTTGCTCCAATCAATAATTTTTCGGCCTCGGAAAACATTTCTTCAATAATTTCTCCGGCACTCTGTTCTTTGTTCACCATACCGGCACACTGACCGGCAAGGAAACAGCCTTTTTTCTCATCTCCGTCAACAACGGCGGCTCTTAATGAGCCTACTGCCATTTTGTCGAGTTCTTCGTCCGATATTGAGGTATATTCCGCCGCCGCAAGTCCTCTCGAAAACGGCGATTTTATACTTCTCACGGGGTGTCCCAGCCGCTTTCCCGTGACTATGGTGGA
Source organism: uncultured Clostridia bacterium (assembly GCA_934792465.1). Taxonomy (GTDB): domain Bacteria; phylum Bacillota; class Clostridia; order RUG12999; family RUG12999; genus CAKVOK01. The sequence goes on from CAKVOK010000029.1 coordinate 22,422, forward strand.
CGTATCTTTTGCCTTTAAAACTTTGTCTTTGTATCGGCGGCTTATATTACATTCGTATGCCGTGAGAAATCTTGTGCCTACCTGCACTCCGCACGCTCCGAGCATAAACGAAGAGGCAATTCCTCTGCCGTCCGCAATTCCTCCGGCAGCTATAACAGGAATATCAACTGCGTCGCATACCTGCGGTACAAGCGCCATAGTCGTAAGCTCGCCTATATGTCCTCCGGACTCTCCGCCCTCGGCAATGACTGCGTCCGCACCGGTACGCTGCATAAGCTTCGCTATCGCAGCCGACGGCACAACGGGAATGACCTTGATTCCGGCTTCTTTCCACATTCCGATATATTTATCCGGGTTTCCTGCGCCCGTCGTAACGACAGGGACTTTCTTTTCTGCCGCAAGCTTGGCAATTTCTTCAACGTTGCTGCCCATAAGCATTATATTAAGCCCGAACGGTTTGTCCGTAAGGCTTCTCGCTTTGTCTATCTGCTCACTTATATAATCAATATTTCCGCTCGCAGCGCTTATTATGCCGAGTCCGCCGGCTTCGGAAACCGCCGCCGCCAGCTCTGCGTCCGATATATGCGCCATTCCGCCCTGAAATATCGGATATTTAATATTGCAAATTTCACAAATCGGCGTATGAATCATAATTTCCGCACCCTTTCGTATAAATCAGTTAAGCTTGGAATCGATGTAATCAACCAAATCTTTAACCGTGTTCAGCGTAACGCTGCCCGGCTGGATTTCGATGCCGAATTCGTCTTCCATTTCCATAAGGATTTCAACCGTGTCGAGAGAATCAACACCCAAATCCTTGAAGCTTGTTTCCTCTGTGATTGTGCTTTCCTCGATTTCGAGATGGTCTGCCAGTATTGTTTTTACTTTGTCTAATGTCATGATAATTTCCTCCTGAATTTTTTTTAATATTTTTTTTGTTTTTTACCATTTTATAATGCAAGCGGCACTCGAAAGTCCGCCTCCGAACGCCGTGAGCGCAACTATGCTGCCCTCTTTCAGACGTCCGCTTTCGTTAAGCTCCGCAAGAGCTATGGGAACGCTTGCGGAAGATGTGTTGCCGTATTTTTCTATATTAATATAGAATTTATCTATCGGCACTTTAAGCCGCTTCGCCGCAAACTCGATGATTCTTATATTCGCCTGATGCGGAACGATGAAGTCTATATCCTCAACGGCGATATTCGCTTTTTCCGCCGCTATGCGTATATCCTCAACGATTCTGTTTACGGCAAATTTAAAGGTCTGCTGACCCTCCATATGAATATAGGGCATTTCCTCTGCGAACTCTGCAAACGGCGTTGATGTATTGTAATTCGGTATGCGTATAACATCGTCGCCGCCGGCTGTATAAAGCTGAGAAGAAAGATATCCACCGCCTTTGCCGACAACCGCAGCGCCCGCTCCGTCGCCGAAGATTATGCACGTGCTTCTGTCTTGCCAGTCTATAAGCTTGCTTATCCTCTCCGCACCTATGACAAGGACGTTTTTAATGCTGTCCTGCCTGAGATATGAAGCTGCTATATCAAGCGCAAAAATAAATCCGCTGCACGCCGAATTAACATCGAAACACGGGCAGCTCGCCCCAATCGCCTTTTCCACCGTACCTGCCACTGTCGGGCATATGGTATCGGAAGAAATTGTTGCGGCGATAATCATGTCGAGCTCTTCTGCCTTAATTCCGCTTGAAGCAAGCGCATTCTTTGCGGCATTCACAGCAAAATCCGCAGCGGTTTCGCCCGTGGATATTCTGCGCTGCTTAACGCCCACTCTCTGCGTTATCCATTCGTCCGAGGTTTCCACCATTTGTGACAAATCGTCATTTGTTACGGCATGCTCCGGAACGTAATATCCCGTACCCCTGATTTTTATTGACATATTTGTGTACCTCCCTTCCGTTCAGCACAATGTGTGCTGGGATATTTTATCAGAAAATAATATATTTTGCGTGTTTTTGGAATTTCTTAGCACACGGTGTGCTGAGAGAAAAATCATTTTGCTTTGACTCCCTCTACGAAATAATTAAATCCCTCCAAAAGGCATTTGGAAGCTTCTTCTTTCGTCAGGTTACGGCTCACCGCATCAGCATTACACCCGCGGCACAGACACCACAAGAAGTAGCTCAGCGTATCGGTATCGAGGTCTTTTTTCAAAAGTCCCTTGTCCATTCCGTATTTAAATAGCTGCTTTATCTTCGTAGTCCACCATATGCGGTTGTCCTCGGAAATCGAATCGTGTTCAAAGGTATACTGACTGAAATTCTTCTTTAAATCATATGTATCCGTCAGGCTGTTCACTATGATACGTTTCGCATATTCAAAGAAATCTTCGTTTTCGGAAAATTCAATCTGAATATTTTTTCTCATTCGCAGTACAAGGTTTCGGTATACTATTTTCAAAACCTCGTCTATATTATGAAAACGGTTGTAAAACACTCTGTTTGAAACGCCGAGCGCACGTATTACGGAGCTTGCGGTTACGCTGTGTGCGCCATTTTCCGTAACAAGCTTTTCGGTTATTTCGATTATATTGTCCGATACGGCATCTGTTATAAGCTCGGTGCCGGACGTATTGGAAGCTGTTTTCATAACTTAAATTCCTCACTGCCGATTGATTTATATTTTTCAGCATACGTTGTGCTGAAAATATTGTACCATAAAATTATCCAAATGTCAATAGTTAATTTTTATTTTTTTATTAAGCGGACAAAATAATCAATTGACAAAATACGCAAGATATGATAAAATAAATATGTCGGAATGTCGGACATGCTCCGGCAGGCAAGACTTCTTAACGGTGTTTTCACCGGCGGTTATGCCACTCTCCGAAAGGAGGTGGTTATTATGAGAAAATACATAGTAAAAATATTAATTTTAACTGTAATATTTCTTATAATATTTACTATAAAAGTAAGATAGCCGCCCCTCTTGCACAGGAACGGCTGTTGTAAAAACATCTGATTTCCGGCATAACCGTTTGAGGTCTTGCCTTTTTCTATATATATTCTACCACAAAAAAATATATTTGTCAAGTCCGAGAAAGTTTTTTATTTTTTATTCATATACAGATTAAAATATGCATTTTTATATTTTGTCGGTGAAATCCCCTCATGATATTTAAAAAATTTCAAAAAAGCTCCATAGCTTTCAAATCCCGTCCGTTCCGAAATTTCTTCAAGGCTCAAATCCGTCGTGGCAAGCACCGTTTTTATATATTCGCAGCGGCAGCGGCATATATATTCTTTCAGACTTGTTCCGTAATTCGCTTTGAAAATGCGGCAAAGATAGTCGGAATTGTAATTGAAATGCTCCGAAACGGATTTCACGTCTATCGCACCGTCACTGTTCAGCCGTATCCATTCTTTCACCGTTCCGCACAGCTTTCCCGATTTTATATCGTCCGGGGCGGCGGCAATTTCTATTTTTATGAGCCGAAAGGCATACTCCGCCGCAGCTTTCGGATATGACGGCGTGTATTCGTAGTGCAGCAGCTGACGGCAAAGTATGGTGAGGCGCTTCCCGTCAACCGTTTTAAATTTGAAATCGCATTTGTTTTTGAAATGAATCCAATAAAATTCAACACCGCTGCTTTCTTTGAAACCGCTGTGCGGCTTCCCTTTCTCCAAATATAACACATCATTTTCCCGAAGCGTATACTCCGCACCGTCCTCTTCGATAAAAACAGTGCCTTTCGTAACAAAAATAATTTCGTTCGTATTTATCGAAGCATCGGGATGAATCCAGCTGTCCTCACTTTTGAACAGTCCGCCGAAGCAATAATCATACATGGTCGGATTTTCTCCTTTTTTATAGATTTTTTTGCATTGACTTTATATTCTTATTATACTATAATAAAGCCGTAAAGTCAATATAAAAGGAGAGATTTATTTGAACGGAATACGAATTTGCGACATTAATATTACAGGCGGATTTTGGAAGTATCGGCAGGAGCTGAACCGCTCCGTCACGACATGGGCGGTATACGACAGGTTCAAGGAAACCGGCAGATTTGACGCTTTCAAATGCAATTGGAAAGAGGGTATGCCGCACAAACCGCATATCTTTTGGGATTCCGATGTAGCCAAGTGGATTGAGGGGGCATCGTATCTTCTGATGAAAGAAAAGGACGAAAGACTTGAAAAAATAATCGATGAAACGGTGTCGGATATTGAAAATAACATGGACGAGTGCGGATATTTCAACAGCTACTATCTCACATTCCGAAACGAAAAGCGCTTCACAGACCGAAACAATCACGAGCTTTACTGCGCCGGTCATCTCATGGAAGCTGCTGTTGCTTACAACGAGGCAACGGGCAAGGACAAATTTTTAAAGCTTATGTGCCGCTATGCGGACTATATTTACGAGGTTTTCGTAATGCAGAAATCCGCGGCTTTCAGCAGTCCGGGACATGAGGAAACAGAGCTTGCGCTCGTCAAGCTTTATAGCGCAACCGGCAACGAAAAATACCTTGCGCTTTCAAAATATTTCATTGACGAACGTGGAAAAGAGCCGAAAAACACGGAGGACGAATTGCGATATTCGAGGATGCTCCAGTCGCATATACCGGTGAGGGAGCAGAAAACCGCCGAGGGGCACAGCGTGCGTGCCGTATACTTATACAGTGCCATGGCGGATTTGGCAAGAATTTTCGGTGATGCGGAGCTTGCGGACAGCTGCGGCAAGATTTTCGACGACATCATAAATCATAAAATGTACGTGACCGGCGGAATAGGTTCTGTAAGAGTGTATGAGGGATTTACTCTTGATTACGATTTGCCGAATGCCGGTGCATATGCGGAAAGCTGTGCGGCTATAGGTATGTGTATGTTTGCAAAAAGAATGCTTGAATCGGAGGCGGACTCACGGTTTGCGGATATATGCGAACTGGAATTTTACAACGGATTTCTTTCCTCGACATCTCTCGGCGGCGACGAGTTTTTCTATGAAAATCCGCTGGAGCTTCAGCCGAAGCTCAAAGACCGTGCGGTTGCGGCGGAAAAATCGAGAGGTGAAGTAATGCCGATTACGCAGCGTGTCAAGGTTTTCGACTGCTCGTGCTGTCCTCCGAACATTGTGCGTTTTGTGCCGTCTGTCGGAGAATATATGTATACATACGACGAAAACACGGTGTATGTTCACCATTATTCGGAAAGCACAGCGAAAGTCGGGGGTGCAAGGATAACGCAGATTACCGATTATCCGAATGGAGGAAACGTAAAAATCATTGCGGAAAACGTGAATACACTTGCCGTCAGAATCCCGTTTTGGTGCAAAAATTACGAAATCAGGCTGAACGGCGGCAGCGTTTCTCCGGATATTAAAAAAGGCTACGCATATATTAATGTAAACGGCAATGCCGAAATCGAGATCGATTTTGAAATAAAAGCACAGCTTACAGAAGCAAATCCGAATGTGACCGCCTGCGCCGGCAAGGTCGCTGTCCGCAAGGGTGTTTTCGTATACTGTCTGGAGGCTGTTGACAACGGCGAAAATCTGAACGGTTTGAAAATTCCTCTTTCCGCTGAATTTACATCTGAATACAGCGACAATTTCAAAGCGGATATTCTGAAAACAACGGCATACAAATCCGCTTATGCTGCGGATTCGCTTTATGCCCCGGCTTATCCGGACGGGAAAACGGAAATCACACTTATTCCGTATTACGCTTTCGCAAACCGAGGGGAATGTGAGATGATTGTATGGCTGAACAAGGCAGGGACTTTATAAAAATGCACAGACTGCATAAGGCAAAAAATATTCATGTAAAAGCATAAGATATAACCATTAGTATTCAGAGTGAATTAAAACAGATGTTGAAATTCGTTCAAGAACGAATTTCTAAAAAAATATCGCCTTATGCTATGAACAAACTTCGCCACTCGACGTATACACATACGCCTTCGGGTTCAGTTTGTCCATTCTGCACTATTTTTCTAAAGTCCCTAAAATATAATGAAAAAAATGCACAGACCGCACAATGTATACCAAGTTGGTATACATTGTGCACAATAAAATTTGGCAAAATATTTTGTTTTTGGTTTATATGCCGTTTTTTGAGATAAAATAAGAAATAAGTATTGCGTTTTGAAACAATTTGTGATACAATACAATCGAAAAACAATCAAAAAGCAGACAGGAGGAAACAAAATGTTTATTACAAATGATATAAAATACCTTGGTGTAAACGACCATGAAATTGATTTGTTCGAGGGGCAGTATGTTGTGGAAAACGGCATGGCATACAATTCCTATGCTGTTGTTGACGAAAAGACCGCCGTACTCGATACCGTAGACGCACGTTTCACGCATGAATGGCTCGACAATATCGAGAAAGCCGGCATAAACCCCGATTACCTGATTGTTCAGCATATGGAACCCGACCATTCGGCTAATATACTCAACTTTATGAAGCTTTACAAAGATACCGTAATCGTATCGAGCGCAAAGGCTTTTGCCATGATGAAGAAATTTTTCGGCACGGAATTTGAGGACAGAAGACTCGTTGTCGGCGAGGGCGACACGCTTCCGCTCGGCAAGCATACGCTTACGTTCGTTACAGCCCCCATGGTTCACTGGCCGGAGGTCATAGTTACTTACGATGATGTTGATAAAGTTTTGTTTTCCGCAGACGGATTCGGAAAATTCGGTGCGCTGGACGTCGACGAGGACTGGGCTTGCGAAGCACGCAGATATTATTTCGGAATCGTCGGCAAATACGGTGTACAGGTGCAGGCCCTCCTGAAAAAGGCGGCTAAACTGGATATTGAAAGAATCTGTCCGCTGCACGGTCCCGTTTTATCCGAAAACCTCGGATATTACTTGGATTTGTACAATACATGGTCGTCTTATGCCGCAGAATCGGACGGAATCGTGATTGCGTATACCTCCGTATACGGCAACACGAAAAAAGCGGTTAATCTGCTGGCGGACAAGCTGCGTGAAAAAGGATGTCCGAAAGTCGTTGTCAACGACCTCGCACGCTGCGATATGGCAGAAGCCGTTGAGGACGCATTCAGATACGGCAAGCTCGTGCTTGCAACAACGACATACAACGCCGATATTTTCCCGTTCATGCGTGAATTTATAAATCACCTTACCGAACGGGGATATAAAAACCGCACAATAGGCTTTATCGAAAACGGTTCGTGGGCACCCATGGCGGAAAAAGTCATGCGGAAAATGTTTGAAAGCAGCAAAAACATAAATTATGTAAACTCCGCTGTGCGTATCGAATCGGCTTTGAACGAGCAAAGCACAGCACAGCTTGAAGATATGGCGGAGGAACTCTGCCGTGATTATATGGCTATGAGCAGCGACACAGCGAACAAGAACGATTTGACTGCACTTTTCAATATAGGCTACGGACTTTATGTCGTTACGTCGAACGACGGAAAGAGGGACAACGGACTTATAGTAAATACCGTTACGCAGGTTACGAACTCGCCTAACCGAATTGCGGTTACGATTAACAAGGAAAGCTATTCGTACCATACCATAAAGCAAACCGGCGTGATGAATATAAACTGCCTGTCGCAGGACGCACCGTTTTCGCTGTTTGAGAATTTCGGATTTAAAAGCGGCAGAAACACGGATAAATTCGAGAACATCACACCTCTTTATTCCGACAACGGACTGGCATTCCTGCCGCATTATATAAATTCGTTTATGTCGCTTAAAGTCGAACAATACGTAGACCTCGACACACACGGAATGTTCATATGCAGCGTTACGGAGGCGAGAGTTATATCCGATGTGCCGACCATGACATATACCTATTATCTTGATAATGTGAAGCCGAAGCCGGAAACCGAGGGCAAAAAAGGCTTTGTCTGCAAGGTATGCGGATATGTTTATGAGGGAGAAACTCTGCCGGACGATTTTATATGTCCGCTCTGCAAGCACGGTGCAGCGGACTTTGAACCGATAGAGTAGAATAAGAGAGGGGGCTGTAGCTACAGCCCCTTATTTTTTTGTTAGGGCGATGTCCGGTAAAGCAACACCGTTTTTTGCGTTTATTTTCATTCATGAATAATCCTCCGTTAATAGTTGTTTTGATATAATTAACAACGATGATATGTTGTTAGTATAATTATAACATATTATTGTGGATTTTTCAATATAAATAACGTATATTTTTCTACTAAGCAATACATTTTATAGTTTATAATTATCTATGAGGTGATTAGGCGTGTATGAAAAATTTGTTCGTGACAGAATAACGGATTTGCGATTGAAAAAAGGCGTGTCGGAATATCAGATGAGCTATGATTTGGGGCATAGCAGAGGTTATATTTATAATATATCATCGGGCAAGGCATTGCCGCCGCTTAAAGAGTTTTTCGCAATATGCGATTATTTCGGTATTACTCCGTGCGAATTTTTCGACACGGGTCTGAAAAATCCGGAGCTGATTCGGCAGGCGACAGAGGGTCTTAAATTACTTGACGAGGACGACGTTGCTATGATTGTGAAGTATATCAACAGGTTGGCACGGAAATAAAAGAGATTGTACAAATTAAACAGGGTACGGCAAAATGAGAATCTTGCCGTACCCTCTTGATTTTAAAAACAGGTAATTTTATTTTTTCGTAAATAATACCGTTTTTGCTTTCATTGATATTTTGCCGACATCATAGCCGTATTCGAGCAGTTCTTTTTTATATTTCAGAAAAGAATGGTCGAGCGGTACGCCGGCAATTTCACTGATTTCGTCAAATGTTAAGCGCAGCTGCGGTTCGCCGCTTTGCTGTATATATGCCCAAAGGGTGTCATATTTGCTCATGCTTTTTCACTCTCAGCCAAAGAAGTCAAATTTTCAGAATACTATTACTGCCTTGAACATATCGCCGTCCGTTACAATCTCAAATTTACCGCCGCATACCTCCGTATATTCTTTGGCAATTGCGAGTCCGAGTCCGCTGCCCTCCTCGCTTCTGGATTTATCTCCCCGGACAAAGCGTTCCGTAATCTCCTGCGAATCGAAATCTATCGGGTATGCGGATATATTCTTAAATTCCGCAAATACACCGTTTTCCGTTCTGCGTGCCGAAACAAAAACTCTCGTGCCCTGCATGGAATATTTCAATGCGTTGTTTATGAGATTGCCGATAACTCTCGACATCTTCTTTCCGTCTGCCGATATATAAAGCTCATCTTCGAGATTTACGCAGAAATTCAGTCCCGATTTTTTTATTTCCTCGTCATATTCCGCCAGGCTTTGGTTTATCAGCAGCGACAAATCGAGCGTTTCCGTGTTCAAGACCTCGTTTCCGCTCTGCACCTTGGTAATATCGAACAAATCCGAAGTCAGCTTTTTCAGCCGTTCGCTTTTTTTCAGAATAATTTTCACATAATCAGCGGCTTCCTCCGGCAGATTCTCCGTGTTTTCAAGCAGCTGCGCATAATTTATTATAGATGTCAGCGGTGTTTTTAAATCGTGGGATACATTCGTTATAAGCTCGGTTTTCATGCGTTCCGCACGGATTTTTTCCGCAACCGAGCTTGAAATTCCCTCCCCGATATCGTTTATATCATAGGCAACCGCCGAATAGTCCTCGCATTTCAGCTGCGGTATCTTGTAATCAAGCTTACCGGATTTTATCTCCGCCGCACCTTTTTTGATTTCATTAAATTCACGTGTGCGCACAGCTATGAAAAACAGTCCGGCGACAATCCCGAATATACTGCCGACCGTTCCGAAGCATGAAACAACAATCGTATATATAATCAGCATAACCGCCGCTATTGCACCCGATTTCTTAGAAAGCAGCAGCTTTATTTCCTTTGCCGCTTTTTTAACTACCCTGAATATATACCGGAACATTTTCGCAATCAGACTTCTTTTCAAAAACGTTCTGTTTTTGATATTCCGCACAACCGAAAGCGCAAACATCAAAAACAGCAGTGCAAAAAATCCCACTCCGAAAAGCACAGCCGCCGTCATATTGACTTCCGGCGACGTTATGCCTATCGCCGCAGGCAATACGGCAGCCGCAGCCGAAACCAGCGCAAGCAAAAGCGTTATTTCCGAATACATTCTGTCGATAATCCACATATGTATTTCCTCATCATCGCCGTGCTTTCCGCATACTGCCGCAAGATATGCAAGCGCAAGCAATGCTGCGGCAAGCAATACGATATATTGATTCAGAATCCTTTCAAATTCCTTCTTCGCCTTTTGCTCCTCTTTTTCCTGTGCGGAATAATAATCATCTCTGACGGCAAGCATTATGCGGCTCGATTTCGGCAGGTATTCCGTCGGATATTCCATGCCCGTTGTGTCCTCGCAAAAATAATCGTCCTTATATGTATTCAAAAGAAAATGACGTTCGCTCTTTTTGCACTTTTCAATGTCGGCTTCTTTGCCGAAAACGGCTTGACCGTTGTTAATCTCTATGTAAAAATACAGCTTGTCCGAGTTATACAAAGCGACATCGTTCAGTTCCTCCGCCGTTATATTTCCCCGACCGTAATTTTCGACATAGCCCAAAACGCTGTCAAGTGCGCCTCTGGCGTCGAGAAGCGCATCCGAAAAAACATACTTCCAGCTGATTTGCGATTTGCTGCAATTCAAGGCGATATTCGCCGAAAACATCACGGAGCATACGAACACTGTGCATGCGATAAATTTCATAAAGTTCGAATATAATATTTTTTTCATTGCAAAATCCTCCCGTTAAACAATTTTATACCCTATTCCCCATACGACTTTCAAATATCTCGGTTCTTTCGGGTTAATCTCGATTTTCTCACGTATATGGCGTATATGCACGGCTATTGTGTTGTCGCCGACCGCCGCATATTCGTTCCATACCCTGCGATAAATTTCTTCGCTTGAAAATACCCTGCCCCGATTTTTGCATAAAAGCTCCAGAATTTTATATTCAATCGGGGTAAGGCGAACCTCCGCACCGTCAACGCATACGGTTTTGTTTTCCGTATTAACCGCCAGTCCGTCAATCTCGATTACGCTTTTCAGATTTTCCGCCGCACCGAGCTTCGTATACCGGCGTATCTGCGATTTCACACGTGCCATGAGCTCGGACGGATTGAACGGCTTCGTCACGTAATCGTCCGCACCTGCCGTCAGACCCAGAATTTTGTCTGCGTCCTCGGATTTTGCGGAAATTATGATAACCGGTACGTTCTTCGTTTCACGCAGCTTCATCAGCGTTTTTATGCCGTCGAGTTTCGGCATCATAACATCGAGAATAATCAGCTGGACATCGCTGTCCGCCAAAATTTCGAGTGCTTCAAGTCCGTTGTACGCTTTGAAAACGCCGTAGCCCTCACCCAAAAGGAATATCGAAATGCTCTCGACGATTTCCCTGTCATCGTCCGCTACAAGTATGTTCACTTTACCACCTCCGAATATATTTTATCATACGTCTATTAAGATTTTGCAATGAAATTTATTAAGATTTCTTAATTATTATAATACTTAAACGAAGCTTTGTCAAGTTTTTCCGATTACGCATAAAGGCTGCGGTAAAACGATTTTCAAAATCGCATTGACCGCAGCCCACTCGGAAAAGCTGTGCGGAACAGACAAACCGAGCAACGGCAAGCCCGTCCGTATTATTTTTACAAATTCCTTTAATTTTTCATCTGATGATATATACCGAAATTATTACTCAAACGGAATATATCTGTCCCTAATTGACGGCGAAAGCTCGTATGCAATATCCCTACACCATGTCCAATCCTCCGCCGCACCCAATTCAAGCGGCGACGGTCCGACATATTCGCTTTGAATACCTTTTACCGACGCACCCTTATCGTCAATTTCAATGATTGCAAACAGCGAATCCTTATACGGTGCAGTGTATTGTATATTCGGATATTTTTCATCAATTTCCTTTCCGTATCTTCCCTTGCAGCTTAAATCCACATCAAGCCACACATTTGACATACTGTTTACGGCATAATACCATACGTCATCAATTTTTTCAAGGCGATCCAAATGCTCATGCCCATACATCGATATAAGCACTTTATTCGGTGCGGAATTTATAACTTTTCTGACATCACCGCTGTTTAAAACAGAGTATTCCGTGCCGGCGAGTGCCTGATGTGAAAAGAGTATCGACGGATAAGGCGTTAATGAAAGATCCTTTTCAAGCCATTTAAGCTCTTCATCGGATATGTACGGAAGAACGGCATCGTCCTCCGGACGATAACTTTCATCAAAGTAATTTCCGTTTTCATAATCGACATATTTTCCGTCAAGCCTCATGAAATTTCCGTCGAGAACAATAAAGTGAACCCCTCCCATATCAAAAGAATAATACGTTTCATTCTTTGCGCCGTAATAGTCCAGAACCTGTTTTTTGGAACACATATCGCAATCATGATTTCCGATTACGTGGTAAGACGGTTTCTCAAAATTCTTATACATACTGCGAATTTTATCCTTGTCGGCATATGTCGGGACATTGAGCGCATTCTCGATGTTTACCGGCCGTTTTTCCGGCGCACACACGCATTTTCTGTTTTCGTCCGGATAGCAAAAATCACCGAGATGAATTATGAAATCGACATTTTCCTTGCGGCAGGTATTCAAAAATTTTTCCAGCCTTTTCTCACCGTCATGTATAATATCAACATGAAGGTCTGCAAATACACCAAACTTAACTTTCAAGTTAATCTCCTCCGATTCGTTATACATATTATCGGATTTTTACAAATCCGCATATGTCAATTATAATGCCTTAATGTCCCAAGGTCAACATACAATATTTTTTTAACATACATTTCTTTCTCAACCGTTGAACCGCTTGTCAAGTATCGCCCTTTCCCCCTTTATTATATATCCGCCGAGTGCGAACAGCGCAGTCACGTTGACGAACGTCATAAGCCCGTTTACGCAGTCGGCTGCCGTCCATACGGCACCGCCGAGTGCGCCGGCATAATACATTGAAAAAAACGTCACCCCGGCATATATTATCTTCCATGCCCTAAATTCCTTTTTCGTCAGATACCCTATACACACATCTCCGAAATACTGCCAGCCTATCACTGTGGAAAACGCAAAAAATATTATTGATATATCGACAAATCTTTCGCCGCCGAAAAACAGCTTTCCGAAAGCCTCGTGTGCTGTGTTTTTGCCCGAAATCAGCACAGCCAGTCCAGTGAGCGTACATATTGTCAGCGTATCCAGAACAACCTCGAATATTCCCCACATCGCCTGACGGACTCCGTCCGATTCCTCCGCTGCGGCGTGCGCCATGGGTGCTGTGCCGAGCCCGGCTTCGTTTGAAAATATCCCTCTCGAAAATCCGAGCTGCATGGCATAAAACATCGCTGTTTTTCCGCTCTGCGTTTTCCCCGTGCCGAAAGCTTCCGTCACGATGCGGCAAAGCACCTCCGGCAGCTTATCGAGATTAAAGATTATCGCAAGCAGCGTCCCGAAAATATAAAAGCTTGCCATAAACGGCACTATCACGGACGATGCCTTGCCTATGCTTTTCATGCCGCCGATACATACGAACGCCGACAGCGCCGTGAAAAACACCGCCGAATAAATTCTGTTTATGCCCAATCTTGCCGCCGCTTCGGATATTTCTGCCGACTGCACCGCATTGCCCATCAAAAGGCAGCACATAACGCCCAGACACGAAAAAATCACGGGCAGTATTTTAAACCCCGCTCCGTCATGCATATAATACATAGGACCGCCGAAGTTCCTGCCGTCCGCCTTTTTCCTGTATCTTGCCGCAAGCAGTATCTCACCGAATTTTATGCTCATTCCGAGTATTGCGGAAACAATCATCCAAAAAAGCACGCCTGCGCCGCCGGCATATACCGCTCCGGCAACGCCGGCGATATTCCCCACGCCCACGCTGCTGCCGACAGATGCCCACACCGATTCGAAAACGTTTACTCCGCCCTCTTTCTTTTCTCTGCAAAGCACGGTATTCTTAAGTATATATCCGATTCGGCGTATCTGAAAAAATCCTCCTCCCGCACTCAGATAAATCCCGAGCGACATCATAAGCAAAATAAGCGGGATTCCCCATATGATACCGTTTATTTTTTCAAGCATATTCTCTCTCCGTTCCGTTTTGGCAAATCGTACAAAAATCACATGATTTTTTTATATTGTTTCTATAAATTAGTATATTGCAAAAAATAATCAAATATGATATAATGTTAGCACACTAACTGTTACCATGCTAACAATTGAGGAGGTGCTTAATATCTATGAAATATAAAGAGGCGGTCGGTCGGAACATAAAAATTTTAAGCAATCATTTCAGGCGCAGAGGGCAGGAATTTGAAAAATGCGGAGCCAACGGGCATATTTTGTTTTATCTGTATAAAAACCGCGAAAACGATATATACCAAAAGGATATAGAAGACGCATTTTCGATACGCCGTTCGACGGCAACGGGAGTTTTGCAGCGCATGGAGAAAAACGGACTTATAATCCGTTCATCGTGCAGTTTTGACGCAAGGCTCAAAACCATAAGTCTGACAGACAAGTCGCGGGCGCTCTTGAAGAGGATAGACGAATCTCTGGACGAAACCGAAACGATTGTACGCAAAGATATATCTCAAAGCGATTTGGATATATTCTTCAAAGTTGTTAAAAAAATGATTAAAAACATGGAGGAACATTATGATTAAAAAACTTTTTTCTGCCGTGGGCGAATACAAAAGAGATTCGCTGCTTGCTCCTCTTTTCGTAACCTTCGAGGTTATTTTAGAGGTTGTTATTCCTTTTTACATGGCAAAAATAATCGATAAAGGAATAAATGCCGCCGATATGAATTATATCGTGCGAACCGGCATTTTGCTTGCGGTTTTTGCGCTCACATCGCTCATGTGCGGCGCACTTTCGGGAAAATTTGCGGCGAGCGCATCTGCCGGACTTGCGAAAAATCTGCGTCAAAAAATGTATTACAACATACAGGATTTTTCGTTTTCAAACATAGACAAATTTTCGAGTGCCAGCCTTGTTACAAGGCTCACAACGGATATAACCAACGTGCAAAACGCTTATCAGATGATTATAAGAGGTGCTGTGCGAAGCCCCGTTATGCTTGTTTCCGCACTCGTTGCGGCATTCAAAATAAATTCAAGGCTTTCGCTGATATACCTGATTATAATACCGATACTCGGCGTGGGTCTTTATGCCATTATCAGCCGTGTTCACCCGGTTTTCAAGCAGGTATTCAAAATCTACGACAAGCTGAACCGCGTCGTGCAGGAAAATCTGCGTGGTGTGCGTGTTGTGAAAGCGTTCGTGCGTGAGGATTACGAAACGAAAAAATTCAAAGAGGTTTCAAACGACATATGTCAAAAAACTTCTTTTGCCGAAAAAATCCTTGCATTCAACGCTCCGCTCATGCAGTTTTCGACATACGCCTGTATAATTATCCTTTCGTGGGTCGGCGCAAAACTCGTGGTTTCGACTCATTCCACGGCACTGACAACGGGACAGCTCCAGAGCCTGTTTTCGTATACAACACAGATTCTCATGAGCCTTATGATGCTTTCCATGATATTCGTCATGATAATCATGTCACGTGCTTCGGCGGAAAGAATCGTTGAAGTGCTTAATGAGAAAAGCAATCTGACGGACGACGACGCTCCCGTATTCGACGTTAAAAACGGCGAAATAGAATTTGAAAACGTAAACTTCGGATATAAAAACAATCTGTGTCTTACGGACATTAATCTGAAAATACCGTCCGGCGCCACGGTCGGAATAATCGGCGGCACGGGCAGCGGAAAATCCACGCTTGTTCAGCTTATCCCACGTCTTTACGATGTGAATTCCGGCAGCGTGAAGGTCGGCGGCAAAGATGTGCGCAGCTACGATATTGAAGCACTGCGAAACAGCGTTGCAATGGTGCTGCAGAAAAACGTGCTGTTTTCCGGTACGATAAAAGACAATCTGCGCTGGGGCGACAAAAACGCAACGGACGAAGATATAGTCCGTGTATGCCGTCTGGCGTGCGCCGACGAATTTATATCGTCATTCCCGGACAAATACGATACGTATATCGAGCAGGGCGGCTCAAACGTATCGGGCGGTCAGAAGCAGCGTCTTTGCATTGCGAGGGCATTGCTGAAAAAGCCGAAAATACTTATTCTGGACGATTCCACGAGTGCAGTCGATACAAAGACGGATTCTCTCATAAGAAAAGCCTTTGCGGAAGAGATTCCGGACACTACGAAGCTTATTATCGCACAGCGAATTTCGTCCGTACAGAACGCCGACATGATTGTTGTGCTTGACGGCGGAAAGATAAACGCCATAGGCACTCACGATGAGCTTCTCGAATCAAACGAAATTTACAAGGAAGTATATTATTCTCAGCAGAAAGGAGACGATACGAATGCCGGGTCCGATGAATAGACGAGGTTTCGGAAAACAAAAACCGAAAGATATTAAGAAAACCATGAACAGACTTTTATCTTATCTCGGAGCTTCGCACAAAATACAGCTCGCCGTTGTGCTTGTCTGTATCATAATCAGTTCGATTGCCTCCGTTATAGGCTCGATGTTCATAAAAACACTGATAGACACTTATATAGCACCCCTGCTTTCGCAGACAAATCCGTCATACGCCGGATTGCTTAAAGCTATAACAATGCTCGGCACGTTCTACGTTATCGGCATATTCTCCACGTGGCTGTACAATTTCCTTATGGTAGGCATATCGCAGGGCGTGCTCAGAGAAATCCGAGATGATATGTTCGCACATATGCAGACTCTGCCGGTTAAATATTTCGATACGCACACATTCGGCGATATAATGAGCCACTACACCAACGATACCGATACCCTGCGACAGATGATTTCGCAGAGTATACCGCAGCTGTTTTCCTCGGCAATAACGATAATATCGGTATTCTTTGCAATGATATTTACAAGCGTTCCGCTTACGCTGCTTGTACTTATAACGATTTTCTTTATGATGAAAATCGCAAAGCTTGTAACTTCAAAATGCTCGACGTTCTTCATTCGTCAGCAGAAATCCATAGGTACGCTGAACGGATTTATCGACGAGATGATTTCGGGACAAAAGGTTATAAAGGTATTCTGCCACGAAGAAGCTTCAAAAGAGCAGTTCGACAAGCTGAACAATGAACTTTGCTTCGATGCAACGCAGGCTAATAAATATGCAAATATTCTTATGCCTATCATGGGAAATCTGGGACATTTCCTCTATGTGCTCATAGCACTTGTCGGAGGAATCCTCACCGTGAGCAATATTTCCTTTGTATCAATAGGTACAATAGCCTCGTTCCTGCTGCTTTCAAAGAGCTTTACAATGCCGATAAGCAACATTTCTCAGCAGGTAAACTCCGTTGTTATGGCACTTGCCGGTGCCGAACGAATATTCGACCTCATGGACGAACAGCCGGAGCAGGACAACGGATATGTTACTCTCGTAAATGCCAAACGAGGCGCAAACGGCGAGATTGAGGAAAGCGAAAAGCGTACCGGCATGTGGGCATGGAAGCATCCGCATCAAGACGGCAGCACAACATATACGGAGCTTACAGGCGATGTTGTGCTTGACAGGGTGGATTTCGGATATTCGGAAGAAAAAATCGTGCTTCACGATATATCGATACACGCCAATCCGGGGCAAAAAATAGCTTTCGTCGGCGCAACCGGCGCAGGCAAAACCACGATAACCAATCTTATAAACAGGTTTTACGACATTGCGGACGGAAAGATACGATATGACGGAATAAATATAAATAAAATCAAAAAAGGCGATTTGCGCCGTTCTCTCGGAATAGTGCTTCAGGACGTAAACCTCTTCACGGGTACGGTAATGGAAAACATACGCTACGGCAAGCTTGACGCAACGGACGAAGAAGTATATGCGGCGGCACGCCTTGCCGGTGCGGACAGCTTCATACGCCGTTTGCCGAACGGCTATGATACAGTGCTTTCGGGCAGCGGCAGCGGTCTTTCACAGGGACAGTGCCAGCTTCTTTCCATAGCACGTGCCGCAGTCGCCGACCCGCCGGTTATGATTCTCGATGAGGCGACATCTTCCATAGATACGAGAACGGAAGCGATTGTTCAAAAAGGCATGGATTCACTGATGAAAAACCGTACCGTATTCGTTATTGCGCACAGGCTCTCCACCGTACAAAATTCCGACCTTATCATGGTGCTTGACCACGGCAGGATAACGGAATGCGGCAGCCATGACGAGCTTATCGCCAAGCGAGGAAGCTATTATCAGCTTTATACCGGTGCATTTGAGCTTGAATAAACACGATTGATTATAAAGGGGGTGTTGCAAAACGAAATTGTTTTGCAGCACCCTCTTTTGGGGTTTTAGAAAAATAGTGCAGAATGGACAAACTGAGCAAAAGCAAGGCTACGTCCTTGCTTTTGGTACCCGATTGCGTCAGGCAATCGGAAACCGAACCCTTGATGCCTTATGACGGACAATTTTTGCCCTTTTCGGCTTGTCATCCTCGAAAGGCGGTAGCCTTACTTCGTCTT
>CAKVOK010000030.1 GCA_934792465.1 uncultured Clostridia bacterium
GGGTTGTAGGTTTTGCATTTGCTTATCATAAGATTTTCTTGCCTTTTACAATCCCTCCACCGCCACGGGCGGTCCCCACACCTCCGCTGCACGGCAGCTTCCGGCGCCTTACACAGGGGGTTTTGACAACCCTTCCACCACTGACGTGGTCCCCCTCCCCTTACACAGGGGAGGCGTCAGCGAGTGCCTCTGAATAAGTTTTGTATATTTCATTCGACAGCTAAATTGTTTCTTGCGAAACAGCTAAATTAAATTCGCTGTGCGAATTTAGCTTCTGTATCTCATTCGCTCAACAATCTCTTTAAATAATGCACAGGCATTGCGCTCCAGCCGTGGCACAAACTTCCGGCATTATCGAACGCCGGCGCACCCTCGATAACCTCCCACGCCGTGTCCGAACCGGCGTCGAGCATTATTTTATATGTCCGTCTGATTTCGTCCAAAACATCGTCCCTGTATCTTTCGCCGTCAACCGACAGCATAGCGTCATACTTGAATGTTTTCATGCTGAGCGAACACGAAACCAACTCGCCGCCGCTGAGTTTCCCGCAAATCGTTTTCGCCTCCTCACCGTCCGCAATCCCGGACAGCACCGCAAGGCTGTTCGCCAGCTCCGTCGGCTTTTCCGATGGGTCGGCAATGACAAACAGTCCCGAAGTCTTGTCGAAAAATTTCTCCTTTGCGGCAGCTGCGATTTTCTGCGCCGTTTCCGCATAATCGTTTGTTTTTCCGAGTTTTTCGCTGATATATCCGAACGCATTTATCGCCGAAACCGTCAGCGCATTTAATATGAAATCGCAGTCGAATTTGTTGTCTTCGCCGTCGCAATACGGTGACCAGTCATAAAAATTCCAGTGATTTTTTCCGCCGAATCTATACACAAGATTGTTCCGCATATTGCCCAAAAATACCTCGATAATAGACTTAAGCTTGCCGTATACCTCCTCCGCAAATGCTGTGTCGCCGCTGTGTTCGAGATATTCTTTCACGGATATAACAAAATACAGCGAAAAGGACGGTATCGTCAAATCCTCGCCGCTCGGATAGCAGATAGAAAGCAAGCCGTCTTTCCTGTCGTCCTTGCTCATAAGGTGCAGATTCGCACGTGCATACTCGAGGTTGCCGCCTTTAAATGCCGAATATCCCGCCATAATCTGATTTCTCGAATCAAATGCGTACAGGCATTGCTCACGCCAAGGGCAGTCAACATAATGTTCCATCATACAAAGCTTCAATGTATTTACGCACATATCGTATATTTTTCTGTCAAGCTCGTTTTTCAGCGTATTCGGATTTTCTTCAACATCGTATTCTGTAGGAATTATCCCGAGATAATCGAGGTTTATGCCGTTGCCGCAGGTGATTTCCATGTATCGGCAACCGAAGCGAAGCATATAATTCGTATATTCGTTTTCGCCTTTTTTCGCCGTATAATCAAAACTGAAATCACGGTCGCCGATTCTCCTTTTCACGTGACCGTTTTCTAAAAGCTCGCCGAAAGCTATGTTTATCTTCTGCTCTGCTTCGGAAGCTAATGAAAACGAACACAGTCCGACTGTTTCATGCCCGAAATCGACAAGGTAGCCGCTGTCCGTTTTTTTCGCAACCCCTTTTATCATCGGTGAAAGCGTGTGCTTTTTTATCGGGCGTTTATAAAGCTCGTTGCTGCCGGGCATTACACGGCATTTGCCGAAGCCCTCGCCGCCGCCCGTTGTCCAAGCGTCCTCTTTTGCGGAATCGTATGCGAAAGAATATCCGAGCTGTGCGGATATTTTCCTTTCAAATCCGCTGCAATACGCACGGCTTTTTCGGCACTGGGTTTTCGCCGTACTTGCGCATATTACGGCATCGCCGCCTTTGACTTCGTATATTATTCCGGGCATGGGTGTGTTCCAGCGCATACCGGATTTTCCGAAATACCACCCCAAAACGGCTATGGTATTTGTGCCGTCGTGCAGAAATTCCGTGATGTCTGTTTCGTCATATGTTTTATAATATTCAAAGTCCGCATACTGACCGCTCGAAACGTATCTGCCGTTTATAAAAAGGGTATAATCGCCCCTTGCGGAAATTTTTACGGTTGTTTTTCCTCCGTTTGAGATAAAGCTGTCGGCAAATTCGGCGTATTCGTTTTCTCCGTATTCGCCGTCATGCCAAATCCATTGTGCGTCAAAAAATGTTGTATTTTTGTTCATCGTTATTCTCCGTTCGTTTTTCTTTACATTTATTTAATTGTAAAATATTATAACATATGATTTTATGTAAATTTTCCTTAGAACCATGCAATTCGTTTTCTGCGCAATTTTTACAACCCCGGTCGGCTTGTGCCGCCCACTTAGGGTCTGCACTTACCTTATATAGGCTCCCCTGTGCAAGGGCACTGGAGTAATGCCTGTGGCATACGTAGGCGTGCCTTGGTAGAGCTGGCACCGTTAGGTGACTGAGGGGTTGTTGGTCTTCATCAGCTAAATTTTGCACTACCGTGCAAAGCTAAATTATCTCATTTCATTCGATAGCTAAATTGTTTCTTACGAAACAGCTAAATTAAATTCGCTGTGCGAATTTAGCTTAATACAACCCTTCCACCACTAACGTGGTCCCCCTCCCCTTACACAGGGGAGGCTTGGGTTTGTGCCGCCGAATAAGGTTTTGTGCGGACTTCCATTAGGCTTCCCTCTGCAAGTGCTTTGACAACCCATATGCTTTCATAATCTATCCGCATCTTTCATCCTTTAATTTTACAATTATCCGTTTTTCTTTACATTTCCATTTTATCATATTTTTTATAATATGTCAATCGTATTTTACAACTGTTTTTGTCTGAATTTTCTATAAAAATAATTACTGAACATTGACAAATAATAATTTTTGATGTATAATATAAAATCGAAAGGGGTGTAACAAATGAAAAAATGGTATGATGAAGAATATGAATTTGAAATTGAGGTAGTAGGATTTTTGCGGGGAGATAAGACGGAGCGATATTGCCGAAACGGCGAGGAAATCGGCGATAAATATCATTGTACATACGGCTGTCCCGTGAACGGCGACGGCTGCGGAATATGCCCGAAAACCATGATGATGCTGTATCCTGTCATGGAAGCCGTCCGCAGCGGCGGAAACCTTGAAAATATCGGCGGCGAGGGTAAATATGTCAAGACCGTTGTCTGTCCGGACGGCTGTGTTATGTTTCGGCTCACGGCGACTCCGACAGGGAAAGAAAATTTCTTTAAAGGCAAATTCTTTGATTAATTTCGTGAATTAAACATAATGCGAGAATTGGACTGCGGCAATCCGGTTTTTAATATCGAATTGCCGCAGCCCTGTTTGTCATTAATAATTAGATTTAAATACTACAAAGTCCTCGACTATGGTATCATTGAGGGTGCGTACAAATACCACATCGCCTTTGCCGTCGCCTGTTTTGTCGTCATTAATATCGCCGCTCGTTGCCGGAGAAACCTTGATTTTGCTTACAAACAAGTCTACACTTGCTCCGCTAACGTCCGGTTTTATAGAAAGGCTAAGTCCGCCGGTAACATAAAGCGTAAGCACGTTACCACTATATCCAGAAGCCATTCCGCAATAGAAGCTGTAATCATTGCCGCCAGCTTCAAAATTGGCAAGCTTAACAGTGCCGCCGAGTTCGGATCTAAGCCCGCCCGGCTTTGAAGTGTCTTTTAGGTCATTTGCTTTTACCAATCGATAAATTTTATCAACCTCTCCGTTAATCTGTGAGTACAGAATTATATCACCTTTGGAAAGAACATCGGCTGTTTTAGCTGTTGTAGTAAACATAGGTTCTACATATGAACTGACATAGCGTGCGTCTATAACCTCCGTATCGTTTCTGTCAACAAATATTGTTTTTTCTTCGCCGTCAACGAACCCCGTTATGTTATATCCCTCGTCGCCGTCCGCATTTGTCATATTATATTTGCTGCTTATTACGAAGAAATTGCCGTTGAGTGCAATATTGCCGACAAGTCCCATACCGCAGATAGCTCTTGCGCAGTTTTCATCATCAAGCCCGTAAGCGATTGCCGTATAGCTGTTTCTGTTTATAAGCGAATCTTTCTTTGCCGTCGCAACATCGTCCTCATCAATTTCCTTTGAGAGATCAGCGCCTTTTGCATAGCTGAATATTATTGTATTATCGTTCAGATATACACCGCCGAGACTTGCCGTGGCTTCGATATAATCCTTGCAATCAATATGTCTGCAGTTAAAGACATCGTTATACTCTGAAGCATTAGCGTAAATCTTGTTGATTTTGCCGCTGTCCGGATTGGTCGTATAAGCAATAACTTTGTTCAAAAGAATCTTTGCACCTACAACTGTGCCGCCCAATTGGCTAAGCATTCTATCGCTTGATATGCTTGTTGTCGAAACAGCCGTTTGTCCGTCAAACGAAACTCTGCTTGCCATATCATATGTTGTCCATGCTCCGCTTTCGGTCAATATTCTCATCTGCCATGTATCTTCAACACCAGTGGACTTGACTGCCTTTGTCGCAAAGCCGTATTTCAATTCGGAATATTTCTCCGGGATTTCCGGCAAATCCTGCGGTTCAAAAATATTTTCGCCGCAGAGAGCCTTGGCATATCTTTTTTCGTCAATTCCGTATGCGACAGCATTATATACTTTGCCGCCCGCAAGCACGGCTTTGCTTCCTGCGGAAATATCGTCCTCGTCCATTTCCTTTGTAATGTCGCTGCCCTCGGTATATCTGAATATCACGGTATCGTCATTCAGATATACACTGCCCAGACTTGTGTCCGCTTCCGTATAAGACTTTCCGTCAATTACGGCATTATTAAATATGCTGTCTTCATTTGCCGTAGCGTAAATTTTGTTGATTTTGCCGTTGTCATTTGTCGTATAAGCAATAACCTTGTTCAAAAGAATCTTCGAACCGTTAAGCGTGCCGCCCAATTGACTATTCATTGTATCGTTTGATATGCTTGTTGTTGAAACAGCTGTTTGTCCGTCAAATGAAACCTTATCTGCCATATCATACGTTGTCCATGTTCCGCTTTCCGTCAATATCCGTATCTGCCATGTATCTTCAATACCTGTGGATTTAACGGCTTTCGTCGCAAATCCGTACTGCGGATTTACGGGGTTCACCGGCGGCTCGGGGTCGGGTTCGTATACCGGCGGTATTTCCGGAGTTTCGGTATATTTGAAAATTACTATATCCTCCGCCGCAGTGTCATTCAGAGTGCGGACAAATACCGTGTCGCCCATGCCGTCGCCCGATTTGTCGGTGTCAATATCGCCGAGCGAGGCCTTTTCGACCTTTACGCCGTCTGTGAACAGATTAACCACCGTGCATATCGCAGCCGAATCCGAAATGTCGAACAAGTCGTCCGGAGCAAGCGGATTGTTAGTAAGCGTAAGCCTGCTTCCTTTTCTGTTGTATGCAAATCCGTACAGGAAGCTGTAACTCTCTCCGCCTTGTTCAAAATCCAAAACGTTTATCTTATTTTTACCGAGCGTATATTTCAGACCGCCGGAATTTGTGCCGTCGTATATGCTGCCGGCATCTGCAAGACGATAAATTTTAATAGCATTGCCGTTAATCTGCGAATACAGAATTATATCTCCCTTGGCAAGTGCTGCCGCACCGTCATAGTTGTCCGTAAACAGTTTCTTCCCGCTTGAATCTCTTTCAAATACTTCCGTATCGTTTTTATCGGCAAATATTGTTATTTCTTCGCCGCCGCATATTCCCGTTATGTTATAGCCCTCGTCGCCGTCTGCATTCGTAGCATAGGTTTTATTGCTTATTACGAAGAAATTGCCGTTGAGCGCAACATCGCCCACAAGTCCCTCGCCGCAGATAATACTTGCGTAGTTATCATCATCAACGCCGTAAGCCGTTGCCTCATATCTGTTTCTGTTTACGAGTGTGTCTTTCTTCGCAGCGTAAATATCGTCCTCATCAATTTCATACGAGAGGTTGCTGCCTCTTGCATAGCTGAATATTACTGTATTGTCGTCCAGATATACGCTACCGAGGCCTCCCGTAGCTTCGATATACTCACTATTGTAGATTGATACATAGTTAAACATATCATCGTAGCTGCGTGCGGCATTAGCGTAAATCTTATTGATTTCGCCGCTGACCGGATTCGTCGTATAAGCAACAACCTTGTTCAAAAGAATTTTTGAACCGAAAGCCGTGCCTTTTAAATTGCGCTGCATATCATCAACCGACATTCCCGATGTCCAAACACTTGTTTTATCGTCAAACGAAACTTTATCTGCCATATCATACGTCGCCCATGCTCCGCTTTCCGTTAATACACGCATCTGCCAGCCGCCGTCCAGGCTTGCGGATTTAACGGCTTTTGTCGCAAATCCGTATTTGAGGTTTTTCCTTACTGCCGTTTTGTCCACATCCACAGCATATCCCCGTGCATCCATATAAAGAGAGGTTTCCTCGCCGAGCCTAATGCCGCCCGAACCATGCGCTCCGACTTTGCCGGCAATATAGTAGTTATAATAATATGTCTTATCGCCTATCGTTATCGTGCGCTTATCTTGATCCCATGCCGTAACAACACCCTCGGCTTTCTCGGAGGTTACGATAACTTTGCCGTATTCAAGTTCTCTTAATGAATTGACATATCCGGCAATCGTCAAGACATCGCCTGCTTTGATGTCCGCAAGCGTTGCCGACGCACCGTTTTTGATAATCGAGTATCTTCCGGCATATTCTTCATCAAACACCACCTTGGCGATAAGTTTACTTTGCGAATCAGAGCATTTGCCGATAACCGTGCCGGTTTTTTCGTTCACTTCATCTACCACGAGATTAGCATAGTCCGTGATATATACAATGTTATACTCGCTACCCGACGTATTGCAGAAAAGCCTGATTTCCACATCTTGGTCGCTGTCTAAATAATATTTCAGCACCTCATACATTTCATCACTATATCTGATAGTGTCCCCGGCACGTATTGAGGAGCCTATATCAAAGGCTGCCTGCTGCCTGCCGTTTACATATACTTTTGTAATTTCAATATCATATCTATCGTATTTGTCGGCGTCTATATCCGAATATACGGCGACGGTTCCCGAAACAAAGTCCAAGTTATCAAGATATGTTCCCGAATTATATATATCTCTTGAATTGAACGATACGCTCCTGTTCTTGCTCTCGTCCGGGTATATCGACAAAAGCGTGGCGGTTGAATCCGTCGCATCTTTTACGTACATTTCAACGTTATAATCAAGACAACTTTCCGCAAAATCCTTTATGCGTTCGTCTACGTTGACTGTCGCTCTTTTATACCTTGCATCACCCATCAAACTTCCGAATATGTCCGACGGATTGGCTTCGGCTTCAGCCTTGCCCATGTAATACTGCTGCGTGGTATAGTTATCTGCAACAGCTGTATACTGGCGTTCATATTTAACCTGAATTTTACCGTTTTTGATTGTATCGTCCGAAAGAGGAGTCTGCTCGATTGTACCGTCAAATTTCGTTACATTAAGCTTGTTCAGGAGCAATGCGCCGATAGATTCTCCTTTTGCATTAACCATAGGAATTTCGAGTGCGTTATACATCAATATGAGTGCGTTTGCCTTTGTTATTGAATTTTCCTCCGTTGCCGAAATACCTTTTGCCAGACCGAGGTTGATTGCGGAAGTGACGGGATCCGATTCGTTCTTATATCCTATCACACCGAGTACGGCGGTCAATATATCCGAATATTTCATTACGGAATCGGGCTTGAATGTGCCGCTTGCGTAACCCTTGAGATAGCCGAGCTTATCCGCCGCTACGCAGAATCCGTTAATATCGCTGCCCGGCTCTACGTCTGTAAACTTATTTGTATTTTTATACAGATTTGCATATTCCGATCTGCCGTCTGTTTTGCAAAGAAGCTCTGCGAGCATACCTCTCGTAAGCGGTTTGTCAAGGTTTGTATCGTCCGTGATTCCTATTGCCGTCAATACGGCGAGAGCCTTTGCATAGTCGCCGTCCTTAGCAAGCACAAGCTCCCTGCTGTCGTCCGGTATATCCGAATAATCGCTGCCCTCAACCTTTTCGGCATTTTTGAGGATTATTCCGCTGTCCGAAATTTCCACTTCGAGAAGCGCTTCATATCCTATTATATCGTCGATATTTATTCCGTTCAGATTAATCCGGCAGACGTCCGAAACATAGTCTGTGAAATTCGTTGTCCAGCGGCTTGTACCGTTAATCGGCACGAGTGCTTCGTTTACGCTGAACACGGCGGAATTATCGGATTTTTCCGCAAATCTGCCTTTTATCTTTATCGTATTTTTTATTATCTCGGTTTCGCCGAAATCCGAAAGTCCTCTCTTTTCCTGCACCGCAATTGCGTTTGTGCCTGCGAGGTCGTCGTATATATTGGCGAATATAATGCAGTTTTCAAAATTTTCCGGAACAGTGAACATTGCGGAAGCGTGAATTGTCTGGTTATAATTCACCTCATCGGCGCTTATAACTGCGCTGTCAATCAGATTAAATTCGCTGTCACGAAGCTCAAGCGACAAATAAGGTTCTTTGAACGTACTTGCGTCGATTCTCGTGAAATATACGCCCGCAAATACGGAATCGCCCTTTTTCAGGCTTTTAACGTTGTTTCCGTTGATGTCTTCAAGGGTTACGGCATTTATCTCGTAATATTGGTTTCGTGTGCTCATGAGCATGATTCCTCGGTTTTCATTTACGGCGATAATCTTGTTTTTCGCAGGATAGCCGCTTATCATAAGCTCTGCGGATGCGCCGTCCGATATTTCGTATCCGTTAAAATCCGCATAGAGAGTGCCGGAAACGTTTTTCCAGCGGCACAGCTCGCCGTCGTATTTTTGCACAAGCTCGATTTTCGCCTTGCCGTCCGCAGTCGCCGACACCTTTCCCCGAACACGAATTCTGTCGCTCGTATCGTCGTATGATATGCCGACAGGGAAATTTGAAAAATATTTTTCTGCCGAATCCGAAAGTGGTTTTGCGGAATTAAGGCTTTCCCAAACGAACGTTTTTACATACCCGTCTTTTACGGAACTAAGCATTGTATAGATTCCGACCGACTGACCGGCGGAAAATCCGCTTTCACGAAACAGCTTCGTTTCAGCAAGACTGCCGTTCGGATTGTACGATGCCAGCGTGACAACCGCAGAATCCGCAGCGTATGTATTTTTTGTTATGCTTGCATGAATACCCACCTTTTCGGGGTATGATATTGATTTGAGCGGAAGAAACGAATCGTTCAGAATCTCAATCCCGTTTACGGTGTATTCGTCTGTTGATGCGGCGGCGCATGAAAAGCTCAAGGAGCTGAAAATCACGGCTGCCGCCAGGATAAAGGAGAGTAGTTTTCTTACTTTCATAGATAAACCTCTTTTCGTTTTGTAAAATTGTTGCGGCGACCGCCGCAGGAAAACCGGGTTTGAAATTTTATCTCCTATGTATATTATACCACATAAAGAACAATTTGTCAATGGTTTAGCTATAAGTTAATTTATATTAGCGATATGTTTATTTAACTGTGTGCAATAATATATTATACTAATAGTATGAAATAAAGGAAGCTAAATTCGCTGTGCGAATTTAATTTAGCTGTTTCGTAAGAAACAATTTAACTATCGAATGAAATGAGATAATTTAGCTTGGAGATACCTACAAACCTACAACCCCTCAGTCAGCTTTGCTGACAGCTCCCCTTACACAGGGGAGCCTATATAGGTACGTGCAGACCTTATTCAGTGGCACTCGCCAATGCCTCCCCTGTGTAAGGCGCCGGAAGCTGCCGCGCAGCGGAGGTGTGGGGACCGCCTGTGGCGGTGGAAGGGTTGTAAAAAGCCTGTGTAAGGCGCCGGAAGCTGCCGTGCAGCGGAGGTGTAGGGACCGCGTTAGTGGTGGAAGGGTTGTCAAAACGGCAATAACCCCGTAGGTGCGCCTACGGAAGTTTGTGCAAACTTACAACCCCTCAGTCACCTAACGGTGCCAGCTCTACCAAGGCACGCCTACGTATGCCACAGGCATTACTCCGGTGCCCTTACACAGGGGAGCCTATGTGGGGGTACGTGCAAAACCTAAGCCGGTGCCATTACACAGGGGAGCCTATTGAAGTTTGCACAATATATAAAAGGAGATAAAACAATGAATTACGAATTATTGGGGAAAAACATTGCACGAATGAGAAATATAAACAGGATTACGCAGGAGCAGCTTGCGGAAAAAGCGGACGTATCGAGCGTTTTCATAAGCCAGATTGAAACCGGCGTGCGGAAACCGAGTCTTGAAACGCTGTACAAAATTTCCGATACGCTCAACACAACGATAGATTCGCTGCTCGGAAACGCAAGTCTGCAAACGAAATACAACGAAATCGCATATTTGCTCGGCGGAAAAACGGATTCGGAAATCAAATTCATCACAAACATTGTTCGTGAAATATGCGCCGGCACGGACGGCGGAAAAATAATCTCCGAATAATTTTATGTGCCGATTGTATTGCAATTTCTTCCGAAATGTGGTATACTAATCTTAAATTCAATTTCGGAGGTCGTTATGACGGATTATATAATAATTGCGCTGCTTGCGGTGCTGATTGTGCTTGTGATTGTAAATCTATTCAAAAAATCCGATGAAAAGGAGATTGTTTCGAGCATAAATCATATGCAGCAGAGCATAAACGAGCGCATTGCGCAGACCGGCGAACATACCGGAGAAATAATAAACCTGACAAACAACATGATAAACGGCGTAACCTCCATGATGGAATCACGCCTGAAAACCATGCAGGAAAGCAACGAGAAAAACCTCGAAAAAATAAGGGGAACTGTAGACGAGAAGCTTTCCGCATCTCTCGAAGAAAAGCTTTCGCTTTCATTCAAAACCGTGAGCGAACGCCTCGAACAGGTACACAGAGGACTCGGCGAGATGCAGACTCTGGCGAAAAGCGTGGGCGATTTGACAAAAATCATGTCGAACGTCAAAACACGTGGTATTCTGGGCGAGATAACTCTCGGCGGAATCCTGGAGGAAATGCTCTCGAAAAATCAGTACGAAGAAAACATCGCCACGATACCGGGCAGCCGAGAAGTCGTGGAATATGCCGTAAAGCTTCCGGGAAACGGCGATTTTCCGGTATACATACCGATTGACGCAAAATTTCCTCTCGAACCGTACAAGCGTTTGTGTGCCGCATATGAGGACGGCGACAGCGAGTCGGCGGCAGCTGCGGCGAAAGAACTGGAGCGTGTGATAAAATCCGAAGCCAAGGATATAAGCACAAAATACGTATCTCCGCCGCATACCACGGATTTTGCCGTGATGTTTCTGCCCGTGGAAGGGCTCTATGCCGAGGTTGTGCGAAACACCGAGCTTTTTGAATACGTAATGAACAAACACAGCATCTTAATTGCCGGGCCGTCCACGCTTTCCGCACTGCTTTGCAGTCTGCAAATGGGATTCAAGACGCTGGCGGTGACGAGCAAGGCTTCCAAGGTATGGGAGATTCTGGCGCAGGTGAAAAAAGAATTCGAAAGCTTCGCCGCCGTCCTGGACAGCGTACAGAAGCGTATTTCAGCCGCCGAAAGCGACATGGACAAGCTTGTGGGCGTGCGCACAAGGCAGATAATAGCGAAGCTTGATAAAATACAGGAACAGGAAGATGAACATGAGTAAAACTTTAATTTTGGCGGAAAAACCGTCTGTAGGCAGAGAAATCGCAAGGGTAATGGGGTGCAAAAAAGCGGCGAACGGCGCAATATACGGCGACAAATATATTGTAACCTGGGCGCTCGGACATCTTGTGACGCTTGCCGACCCGGAGCATTACGGAAACGAATACAAAACCTGGAGCATGGACACTCTGCCGATGCTCCCGAAAAAAATGGATCTTGAAGTCATAAAGCAGACCGGCAAGCAGTTTTCGGCGGTGCGCCGTCTGCTGACGAGCAGTGAGGTTTCGGAAATCGTCATTGCCACGGACGCAGGACGCGAGGGCGAGCTTGTCGCACGCTGGATAATCATAAAATCGGGCTGCAAAAAGCCTATCAAGCGTCTTTGGATTTCATCGCAGACGGACAAGGCTATACGTGACGGATTCGCACATCTGGAGGACGGCAGAAAATATGACAATCTCTACTATTCCGCACAGGCGAGAGCCGAAGCGGACTGGTATGTCGGCTTGAACGTGACACGTGCGCTGACGTGCAAATTCAATGCGCAGCTTTCCGCCGGACGTGTTCAGACCCCCACGCTTGCTATGATTGTGAACCGTGAAGAGGAAATCCGCCGATTCACACCGAAGCAATATTACGGAATTACGGCGTATTTCAAGGGATTTTCCGCCGTATGGCAAAACGGCGAAAAGAAGCTTTTCGACAAGACGAAAGCCGAAGAAATATATGCAAAAGTGAAAAACGGAAAATTCAAGGTTTCGGAAATCAAGAAATCCGCAAAGAAAGAGCCTGCGCCGCTGCTTTACGATTTGACGGAGCTTCAGCGTGACGCAAACAAAATCTACGGCTACAGCGCCAAGCAGACGCTTAATCTCATGCAGAGCCTGTATGAGCAGCGCAAACTTCTGACATATCCGAGGACGGATTCGAGATACATCACAACGGACATTGTGCCGACTCTCTCGGAACGTTTGAAAAGCGTAGCTGTGGGCGAAAATGCGAAGATTGTTTCGGATATAATGAAAAACCGCCGTCAGATTTCCAAGACGTGTGTAAACAACGAAAAGGTGAGCGACCACCACGCAATAATCCCGACCGAAGAAAATTTCGGACTTTCGGAGCTTTCTCCGGAGGAACGCAGAATTTACAATCTTGTTGTGAAGCGTTTTCTCGAATGTTTCTATCCTCCGTATGAATATGAGAGCATAAAGGTTACTCTTGACTGCGGCGGCGAGAGTTTCACCGCAAGCGGCAAAAACGTGATAAATCCGGGGTGGAGAGGTGCGTTCGACGAAAAGGATTCGGATGTGCAGAGCATACCGGCGGAATCTGTGGAGCTCACTGCGGAACGGATTGATATAAAAACGCTGAATACCGCACCGCCGGCGAGATACACGGAGGCTACGCTGCTTTCGGCGATGGAAAATCCGTCGAAATTCATTGACGATGACAAAATGCGTGAGGTAATCAAAAAAAGCAGCGGTCTCGGCACTCCGGCGACCCGTGCGGATATAATAGAGAAGCTTTTCGACTGCTTCTACGTTGAGCGCAGAGGAAAGGAGATATACCCCACCTCGAAAGGAAAACAGCTTATTTCGCTCGTACCGCCCGATTTGAAAGAGCCTGTTCTGACGGCGAAATGGGAGCAAACGCTCGAAAACATCAGCCGAGGCAAGGCGGACAAGACGGAATTTATAAAGGAAATAAAGGAATATGCGACATCGCTTGTGCGTGACGTGAAATACAGCGACTCGAATTATGTTCATGATAACATGACGCACACGCCGTGTCCGCAGTGCGGAAAATATCTGCTTGAGGTAAACGGCAAAAGGGGGAAAATGCTCGTTTGCAGCGACCGTGAATGCGGATACCGTGAGAATTTGAGTTTCAAGACGAACGTGCGCTGCCCGAACTGCCACAAGAAAATGGATTTGTACGGCGAGGGCGACAACAAGAAATATATCTGCACGTGCGGATTCAAGGAGAAGCTTTCGGCATTCAACAAGCGTTTTGAAAGCGCCGGTTCGGCGTCGAAGCGTGACGTTATGAAATATATGAAGAATCAGAGCAAAGAACAGGAGATAAGCCCGTTTGAGCTGGCTATGCAAAAGGCAATGAAAAAGTAGGAACTTTATAAAAACGCCCATTATTTTTTGATGTTTACATCAAGCTTAGGATAAGGTATTTCAATGCCGTTTTTATCAAAAGCCTTTTTCATTTCCTCTTGCATATCGAAATACACCGTCCAATAATCCTCGGTTTTGCACCAAACACGCAGTGTAAATTCAATGCTGCTGTCCGCATAAGCGGAAATGCGTGCGAAAACATCTCTGTTTTTCAGCACGAGAGGATGTGCCGCAGCCGTATCGCACATGACAGCTTGCACTGCGTCCGTGTCGCTGTCGTAAGAAACGCCGAATTTTATATTTACCATTCTTTCGGGCATTGCCGAATAATTTGTTATACAGGTATTGGACAGTGCGGAATTTGGATATGAAATAACTTTGTTGTCCATGGTTATGAGCGTGGTTGAGAAAAATCCTATTTCGGAAACCATGCCTTGTATTCCGGCGGCTTCTATAAAATCCCCCGCCTTAAACGGCTTGTTTATAAGGATGAGTATACCGGCGGCAATATTGCTCAAAGAGCCTTGCAGTGCAAGACCTACGGCAACACCGGCAGAACCCAAAACGGCGATAAGCGATGCATAAGGTATGCCGAGTATGCCGGCGGCGGAAATTACCGTGACGGTGTATAAAGAAAATTTCACGGCGTTGAGCACGAATCTTTTCACACCCTCGTCACAGTGGAAAATATATTTTGATTTAAGCGCTTTTTTTGATATGTATTTCGACAGCTTAAAGCCTATAACAAGTATGACTGCGGCAGCGATAAGCTTAAGTCCGAAATCCGTCGCCGCCGAAATCAAATGAGATACAAATGCATGGTTGATATTCACGTTAATCTCCTTATCCGCCGCCCCGCACGGCATAATATTATTAAATAAAATCTCCCATACAGGGCAAGAACCAAGGAGACTAAATATATTATACACCATATTATTTTTAAAGTCAATATTAATTTAAAAAGAGGGTGCGGCAAAACAAATTTCATTTTGCAACACCCCCTTTTCATGCCCCTTTTATTGTGCCTTGTGTTTTTCCTCTATAGTCTGTTCTATCATCATATCTTTGACTTTCATCAGCCGTGCCTGCGAACCCCTCTCGTTTTCGTCCAGCTTCATCGTTATATATTTTATGGTTTCCTGAAGCTGCGGAATCATAACGTATTCAAGGGCGTTTACACGTCGCCTTGTTTTCTCAATCTCGCTCGAAAGCAGCGACGCCGTTTTCTCAATCTCGGCAAGCTTCAAAAGGCTCGGCATTATCTCGGAAAGGCTCTTCACGGCGTCATCCAAATCGCCGGAGGTATAAGCGAATCCGTAAGGATATATATCGGCGGCTGCCGCCGTTTTCGTCTTATACTCAAATACCGGGACGTCCACGCTCATTATATTTTTCTCCGATACTTCGAGCGAAACCGACTGCTTCGGCAGCATAAGCGCCTCGTCGAGGGTTTCGTCATCCATAACGGCATTAGCAATCGTGAAATGCCTGTGCGCTTCCATAAGCGCCGTTTCAACCTCGGCACGCAGTTTCTTGTTTTCACGCACAATATCCAGGAACTGCCGCATAAGCTCGTCACGCTTATCTTTCAAAAGCTTATGACCTCTCATAGAGGTATACAGCCTTTTTTTCAGCTTGTTCAGTTCCATTCTTGTGGGATTGACCTGCAATCTTGCCATGACGTCACCTACTTCCCGTAATACATATCAAGATATTCGTCTTTTATACGTTTCAGCTCGCTTCTCGGAAGAATCGAAAGCAGCTTCCAGCCGAGATTCAGAGTTTCTTCAATCGTTCTGTCCGTGTTGTATCCCTGCGAAACGTATTCTTCTTCAAAGGCGTCCGCAAACTTCGCATAAAGCTTGTCTATATCCGTTATTGCGGAATCGCCGAGAATAACCATAAGCTCTTTCGCTTCCTTACCCCTTGCATATGCCGAAAACAGCTGATTCATCGTATTTGCGTGGTCGGCTCTCGTTTTGCCCTCGCCGATACCCTTATCTTTAAGACGCGACAGCGACGGCAGAACGTCTATCGGCGGAGTTATTCCCTTTCGGTAAAGCTCACGCGAAAGTATTATCTGCCCCTCCGTAATATATCCGGTAAGGTCGGGAATCGGGTGGGTTTTGTCGTCCTCCGGCATAGTCAGAATAGGCACAAGCGTTATGCTGCCTTTTTTGCCTGCCTGTCTGCCGGCACGCTCATAAAGCGTGGCGAGGTCGGTATACATATATCCGGGGTATCCTCGTCTGCCCGGAACTTCTTTTCTTGCTGCGGATACTTCACGCAGTGCGTCCGCATAGTTCGTTATATCCGTGATTATTACAAGCACGTGCATATCCTTTTCAAACGCCAGGTATTCCGCAGCCGTCAGTGCCATACGGGGCGTGGATATACGCTCGATTGCCGGGTCGTTTGCCAGGTTTATGAAAAGCACGGTTCTGTCTATCGAGCCGTTTTTTGTAAATTCCTGTTTGAAGAAATCCGCTTCTTCAAACGTTATGCCGAGTGCGGCGAAAACAACCGCAAATTTCTCGTCCGTACCTCTTACCTTTGCCTGACGTGCAATCTGTGCGGCAAGAGATGCGTGCGGAAGTCCCGAACCGGAGAAGATAGGCAGCTTCTGACCTCTTACAAGCGTATTCAGACCGTCTATCGCCGAAATTCCCGTCTGTATAAATTCCTGCGGATAGCTTCTGGCAACCGGGTTCATCGGTATGCCGTTTACGTCTATACGCATTTCCGGAATGATTTCCTCGCCGCCGTCTATAGGACGTCCGAGTCCGTCGAACACTCTGCCGAGCATCTCCTCGGAAACGGCAAGCTCTATTCCTCTGCCTTTAAATCTTACCTTACTTGTTGAAAGATTGATTCCGGCTGCGCTTTCAAAAAGCTGAACAAGTGCCTTGTCGCCGTTTACTTCAAGCACCTTGCACTGGCGCACTTCACCGGATTCGAGCACTATCTCGCCGAGTTCGTTATAGGTTACGCCCTCAACTCCCTCGATAAGCATAAGCGGACCGGCAACCTCACGTATGTTTCTGTATTCCTTAGGCATTATTCTTCCGCCCCCTCGTCAACAAGTTTTTTCAGCTCTGCGTCCATCGCAAGCTGTATGGAATCATATTCCGCATTCACGTTATCCTCGTGAACGTATTTAATTCTGCCTATGCGCTCACGCAGCGGCAGGTTTATTACTTTTTCAACGTCTGCGCCGTTTTTCACGGCTTCGCTCGCCTTGTCGTAGAAGCTGAGCACAAGGCGCATCATCATTTTCTGTTTGTCCGGTGCGGAATACGTGTCCACATCGTCCATTGCGTTTTGCTGCAAAAAGTCCTCACGAATGCTTCGTGCAGCTTCGAGTTTCAGCCTGTCTGCCGCCGAAAGTGCGTCTATGCCGACAAGCTTAACGATTTCCTGGAGCTCATCTTCGTCCTGCAAAAGCTTCATCATACGGTTTCTGAGGGTCATCCAGTCCTCCGAAACATTGGCTTTGTACCAATCCGCAAGGCTGTCCGTATAGAGCGAATAGCTTGTAAGCCAGTTTATCGCCGGGAAATGACGTCTGTATGCCAGCTGCGAATCAAGTCCCCAGAACACCTTTACAATACGCAAAGTAGCCTGCGACACAGGTTCGGAAATATCTCCGCCCGGAGGCGATACCGCTCCGATTACGGATATTGAGCCTTCTCTCGGCTCGCTGCCCAGAGTATACACAACTCCGGCACGTTCGTAAAACTGTGCGAGTCGGCTCGCCAGGTATGCCGGATAGCCTTCTTCGCCCGGCATCTCCTCGAGCCGGCCGGACATTTCACGCAGAGCCTCCGCCCAGCGTGATGTGGAATCTGCCATTATTGCTACGTTAAGTCCCATATCACGGAAATATTCCGCAATGGAAATACCGGTATAAATACAAGCTTCACGTGCCGCAACGGGCATATCCGATGTATTCGCTATAAGGACGGTTCTTTCCATAAGCGACCTGCCCGTACGGGGGTCTTTTATCTCCGGGAATTCGTTCAGAACGTCCGTCATTTCGTTTCCCCGTTCGCCGCAGCCGATGTATATAACAATATCCGCCGCCGCCCATTTTGCCAGCTGATGCTGCGTTACTGTCTTACCGCTTCCGAAAGGACCGGGTATTGCCGCAACGCCGCCTCTCGCAATCGGGAAAAATGCGTCTATAATTCTCTGACCCGTCAAAAGCGGCATATCCGGCGCAAGCTTTTCCTTATACGGTCTGCCTCTGCGGACAGGCCATTTCACGAGCATGGAAACGTTTTTCAAATCTCCGCTTTCTTCTTTTATCACGCAAACCGTTTCTTCTACGGTAAATTCGCCCTCATAAATATTTTCCACGATACCGTTTATGCCGTACGGCACGGTTATCTTTATGGTTACGACGTCGTTTTCTTTAACTGTACCGAGAATATCTCCCTCGGAAACGGTTTCGCCCTTTTTCACAGAGGGTACGAACTTCCATTTTTTCGTTCTGTTTACGCTCGGCACGTCCACTCCCCGAACAAGGCTGTTGCCCACCGCTTCTTTAATATCGGCAAGAGGACGCTGAATACCGTCGTAAATTCTTCCTATAAGACCCGGCGCAAGCTCAACGCTCAGCGGTGCGCCCGTAGATACCACAGGGCCGCCCGGTCCGAGTCCCGATGTTTCTTCATAAACCTGGATTGACGCTTTATCGTCATGAATTTCTATTATTTCACCAATAAGCTTTTCATCGCCGACACGCACAACGTCGAACACGTTTGCGTCACGCATTCCCGTTGCTATTACGAGCGGTCCCGAAACCTTTAATATTGTTCCTGCCATGTTACTCACCTGCTTTCAGTTAATCACCGAGTATGTCGGAGCCTACGGCTCTTTCGACAAACTTCTTCACATTTCCCATACCTATTTCCAGGCTTCCGCCGCTTCCGGGGACGGGAATTATCGCCGGCACGGGCATATCCGTATATTTGTCCGCTTCCTCGCGGACGAGTGCGAGAGCCTGTTCCGTAATATATATTACGGCATAGCCGTTTTTCACGCATTTATGCAGACTTTCACGGATTTCCTCTTCCTTATACGACGGAAAAATATCTATTCCGAGTGCCAGAAACCCCTGAATGCTGTTTTTATCGCCTATTACACCTATTTTATACATACAGCTTTCTCACTCTCTTTCGTATAACGTCTTCCTCCAGACCGTTCATTTTTCCCGCAAGAATTATATGCAGCGTTTTAATCTCCGCTTCTTTTGCAAAATAATATGCGAGAATCGGCTCGGGGCCGAACGCCTTATACTTAGCCTTTGCTATTTTATCTGTAACAAGGTCGTCGCACTGCTTCTCGAATGCGGAAAAATCCGATTCCGCAAGGGAAACGTATTCGGCGAGAAACGTTGACGAAAGATATTCGGCAAGCTCCGCAAATCCTCTTGCCGAGTTTGCGGCAAGCTCTTTCACGTTCAGACCGCCGACGTCCGTCAGTGCCTTCAGCACCTCATCGGCCTCCAGACCTATCCTTGCGCATCTCAGAGCTATCTTTGCGTTTGCCGTATCTATCATGAGCCGTGCAAGCTCAATGAAAAAATCATTTTCGGATTCCTTTGCGCCTTTATACAGCGCCTCGTTCGATGCCTTGTCTATCACCATGCAAGCACCTTTCGTATCGTCCGAACGGTTCAGCAGCTCATATGCCTTTGCCGCAGCTTCCGCCATTATGGGCGGCAGCATCTCGAATTTGCCCTCACGCACTGCGTCTTTAATCAATTCGGGCGACACCGTATAAGGGTGCAGCAGCATATTATCAAAATCCTTGCCCGAGGAAAGTCCTTTGATAATGACCTTTAAATTATGATAATCGTTTTTATATAAAAATATTTTGAAAAACTCGTTTCCGCAGGAAACCTCGTCCATAAGCTTCCAAAGCTTTTCACGTTCCGTGCCGAATATTTTGGAAAGCGAGCGTGCGCCCATACCCGTATCATATCCCTTGTCGGAGAGTATTCGGAGTGCGTCGCTGACGTGTTTCACGGAAATAAGCTGTTCGATGTCCGCTTTTGTAAGCAATGTATTTTCAACGGCTCTCACTTTCGCCGTTCCGAATGCATAAGCAGTATCTTTCATTATATTGACCTCCGTTTAAACTTTTGAAAACAAAAGCTTTGCGGTTTTGTCCTGAAGCTCTTCCTCACGGGCTTCCATAATCCCGTCGAACGAACAGTTTTCTTCCGTCATACCGTTTTTCAGTATGAATCCGTTTTTAATCGGGGCAAAATCTTTTGAAAGACTGATTTTTCCTTTTGTGCAGGCTTTGATTTGTTCTTCGAAATCTGCCGGAAGTCTGTCTTTGTCATTTTCCGACATCATAAGCTCGCCGCCGATTTTGCATTTTTCCGCAAGCGCATATATAATCTCGAAATATTCCGCATCGGAAAGCTTTGCGGCTTC
Source organism: uncultured Clostridia bacterium (assembly GCA_934792465.1). Lineage (GTDB taxonomy): Bacteria > Bacillota > Clostridia > RUG12999 > RUG12999 > CAKVOK01. Next base: position 20,252 of record CAKVOK010000030.1, read on the forward strand.
CGCACGTGCCTTTTCGAATACGCCGGCTATAATCAGGCGTTTTTCCTTAAGGATTTTCTTTTTGCCGTCCAGGTTGGCGTTGGATTCCGCACTGCGGACTATGACCATCGCCTTTTTGTCGGCGTCGTCCAGAATGCGTTTTTCCTCCGCTTCCGCCTTTTCCTTATATTCGGCAAGGATTTTTTCAGCCTGTTTTTTCGCTTCGTTCAGCTTTGTTTCCGCCGCCGACTCTGCGTCATGCATAATTTTTTCCTTTAATTTATCAAGACCGTTCATTGTTATCAGTCTCCTTACCTGAATTTGTATTTTGGCTGTTGTGGTTTTGACAACCCTTCCACCACTAACGTGGTTCCCCTCCCCTTACACAGGGGAGGCATTGGTCTGTGCCACTGAATAAGGTCTGTGCAAACTTCTTTAGGCTCCCCTGTGTAAGGGCACCGGAGTAATGCCTGTGGCATACGTAGGCGTGCCTTGGTAGTGCTGTCACCGTTAGGTGACTGAGGGGTTGTTGGTATATATCAGCTAAATTTTGCACTGTCGTGCAAAGCTAAATTATCTCGTTTCTCTCGATAGCTAAATTGTTTCTTACGAAACAGCTAAATTAAATTCGCCCTTTTAGCTGCCGCAGGCAATTTAGCTGAACGAAGTTCAATTTAGCTGCCGCAGGCAATTTAGCTCGCCGTTAGGCGAATTTAGCTGCCGTTAGGCAATTTAGCTTTTACAGTCCCGCAATACCGAATATCGAAAGCAGCGATATAAGAAGTGCGAATACCGCATATGTTTCAACCATTGCCGAGAACATTATTGCCTTAGACATTTCCTGCGGTTTCTTTGCAACTATGCTTACGCCGGCTGCCGCAACTCTGCCCTGTGCAATTGCAGAAAGCAATCCGACTATGGCTATAGGCATTGCGGCGAAGAAATATGCCAGTCCCGTTTTCCAGTCCGATATGGGTGCGCCGCCGCCCACAAGACCTGCATTTATAAGAATCAGAAATCCCGTGATAATTCCGTATATACCCTGTGTGCCGGGAAGAAGCTGCAATATAAGTATCTGACCGAATTTTCCCGGGTCCTCCGTGATTACTCCGGCACCCGCTTCACCTACTATTCCTACGCCTTTTGCCGAGCCTATTCCCGAAAGTCCCACTGCGAGAACCGCTCCGAACAATGCCAATACTGTACCTAACATAATTATTCCTCCTTAATTTTTATATACTTTGAGTTTATCGCAAAGGGTCGGAACTTTCTGCCGCCGCCCTCATAAAACTTTTTGAAAAATTCCACGTACTGAAGTCTGTTCGTATGAACATATGCACCGAGTACGTTTATCATAAGATTCATCGTATGTCCCGCCAAAACTATAATCACGAACATTATTACTCCTATTACGGATTTTCCGCCGAGAGCCGCCATCGTATTTATAACCTGCGCTATAACTCCGGTTGCGAGTCCGAGAGCCAGCAGCCTGGAATACGAAAGCAAATCCGAAAGATACGAAGTTATATCATACAGGCTGCCTATGCCGCCGAATATTCTGCCGAATATGTTGCTTTTCGACCGTCCCTGTGTCAGCACAAGTCCGACAGCACCGATTATCGCAAGCCATTTTCCGGCAACCGCAAGCACTCCCGTTCCGAGAGGTGCCATAGGTATTATCATAATTAACCCGATAAGCAGACAATACCAAAATCCTATATCGAATATTGCGTCTTTCAGCTTGCCCCTTTTCGTAAGGCTGTAAAAATTGATTCCCATACCCGTAAACAAATGTATAAGTCCGAGTATGAACGAAAGTATCAGCAGCGGAATCGGATTCGATACCGGGTCGTATATTCCGAGAGGTCCTATGCTCTTTCCGAAAAATACTTCCGCAATCTTCGGGATAAGGTCGCCGAACCAGCTGCCGAAAAGCACTCCCCAGAATGCCGTGAATATTCCGCCTATAGTGAACATTTTCACCATTTTGCCCATTGTTCCCTCAGGCTTGTATTTCCTGTCTATGAACAGTCCGCCGAAAAACAGAAGCAATCCGTAGCCTGCGTCGCTGAGCATAAGCCCGAAAAAGAAATAATAAAATACCGACATAATCGGATTCGGGTCTATATCGTTTTTCGAAGGCATGCTGTACATCTCGACAACGGTTTCCACAGGCGATACGAATTTGTTGTTTTCAAATTCAATCGGCGGAACGTCCTCTTCGGCGATTTCCTCCGTTTCGACAAAGCATTCAAAATTCGTTTCGAGTCTGTCTTTCACGGAAGCCGCATATTTTTTCGGGATATATCCCTCCAGCATAAACGTCTTTCTCGTTTGCAGCAGCTGCTCTCTCACCTCGTACCGCTCACGGCGTATCGTGAGCCAGTCGCAGTATACCCGAAGCTCGTCAAGGCTTTTCGATTTTGAAACGAAATCGTCCTCAATGTTTTTCAGCTTCGTTTCCTCACTGCGTATGTTTTTTTCAATTTCCGTCATATACTGCGCCGCCGTCATGTTCGGGAGAGCAAACGACGGATATGCAAATCCGTTTTTTCTCAAAACCTCGAGCACGTCGTCATATACCGATTTCGGGCATATTACGAAAATACCCTTTTGCTCGCCGTTGTTATACACTTCGCTGTAGAAAACACAGTCCGATATTTCCGAAAAATCCGGTTCTGCCTCGGACGGCAGAGTTCCTTTCACAGCCGATGCGGTTTCCGTGCCGCCGAAGCTCAGCTCAACGTCGAAATCTTTCCATGGCATATAGCTTTCTTTCTGCGCCGAAAGCCGTGCGATGTTGTTTTTTATCGCCGTTGTTTCTTTCAGCATTCCGTTAATTTCGTTTACCTTTTTCAGGGTTTCATCGCTTTTTTTCGCCGCCGTGCGGTATTCCTCCTCGGATATTTCCCGTTTCATGGGAATTAGGCTTTTCTTCTCGGACGAATATTTGCTTAATATCTCAATCGCATTCTGTGCGGAAACAATGCTCCTGTCGAAAAATGCGATTTCGCCGGCACGACTTTTGAAATTCGCCGCCGAATCCTCGTCACGCTCCGGTTTGTCCGGCTCTATGACACCGAGCCGCTGAACGGCTTTGAGCAAATCTCCCCGCTCGTCTGCGTGCGCATAAATGCGTATCTTTTTCATAGGCACTATCGCCATAACGCTTTACACCACCTTTTTGTTCTTGCGTTTCACGCAACTATGTTAAGTTTTTCACAATGTTTTGTGCGGCTTTATCCTCAATATCCCTCGTACTGCTGTGCAGTTCGGAGCATTTTTTATCGTAACCTTCCATAATCCTGTCATAAAGAGCCGCCGCATTTTTCTTTGCGTCTTCAATGATTGCCGCCGCCTGCTTCTCGGCATTCGCCTTTGCTTCGGCGAAAAGCTTTTCTCCGTCGGATTTCGCTTTTTCAATGATTTCTGCGGCTTGCTTTTCCGCATTTGCCATAGCTTCGTCCGCCGCAGACTCCGTATTTATAAGCTGATTTATAACCTCCCGCATCCAACCACTTCCTTTTTGGATATTTCTTAGCATAATTTTAGCACAATTTTAACCAAATGTCAATATACAATTTGAAAAAAGTGTTCAATTAGCTTTATTGTCTGCTAAATCTGAATAATATTATACCCGAAAATAATAAAAAATATTCCTTTAAAAAAATCAAAACGGACGGCAGATATATTATTAAAAAAACTTAGGAAAAATGCGTTAAAACAAGCTTTCGCCAAGCCAAAAAATTATTGGTTTGATTTTTCTGCGGCAGCGCCCGTTATGCCAAAATCCGACATACAGCTATGCAAAATAAGTATATCGAAACAATTTCGCATATCGACCGAAAAAATACAAAAAAAGTAGTGACATTTCAGGATATTTGTGGTATACTATATGTAGTAATTAAAAAGAAAGGCGGAGTTCATTATGATTAAAACGAAACGGATACAGGCAGCCGTCATTGCGCTTTGTATGCTTCTCACCCTTGCGCCGATGTCGGCTTTTGCAAGCAGCACGGACGGCAAGTGCGGCGAAAATACATATTGGTCATATGATTACGATACACATCACCTCAGCATAACGGGAACGGGCGATATGCTGCAATATGCCGAAAATTCCGATGCGCCGTGGTATTACAGTTTCAGTGATGAAATTTCAAGCGTAAGTATAGAAAGCGGCGTAACAAGCATAGGCGATTATGCTTTTTGCTGGTGCAACAAAATAACAAGCGTAACAATTGCAGACAGCGTAAAAACCATCGGCAACAATGCATTTTTTCACTGCGAAGCCTTAACAAGCGTAATAATTCCCGGCAGCGTAACAAGCATTGGCGACAGTGCATTTATGAATTGCAGCGACTTAACAAGCGTAACAATTCCCGGCAGCGTAACAAGCATTGGTGACAGCGCATTCAGCAGCTGCAAGAGTCTGATAAGCATAGTAATTCCCGAAGGTGTAACAAGCATTGGCGATTACGCTTTTAGCGGCTGTTGTTATGAGGAAAGAGATAAGGACGGTAATATAATTTCCCGCAGCGGTCTGACGAATATAACGCTTCCGGACAGCCTGACAAGCATAGGTCAATCTGCATTTTCCAACACCGTTTGCTATAACGAGTGGGATGAGGACTGTGACAAAAAACGCGAGGAAAATATACCGTACGATTCACTGTATATAGGGAACCACCTTATAAAAGCATACTGGAAAATATCGGGTGATTATACCGTAAGAGCCGGGACAAAAACCATTGCCGACCATGCGTTTGACAGCCAAGACACTTTAACGGACATAACAATTCCGGACAGCGTGACACACATCGGCGATTGTGCATTTATCGGCTGTAAACAATTGGTGAGCATATCAATCCCCGACAGCGTGGTAAGTATCGGCGAGAAAGCATTTAGCAGCTGCAGCGCCTTAACAAGCATAGCAATCCCGAAAAGCGTGGCAAATATCGGCGAATATGCTTTTGAAGCCTGCGTAGATTTAACAGAGATAAACGTTGCCGCAGACAATGCCGCTTATTGCTCCGAAGACGGCGTTTTGTACAACAAAGAAAAAACGGAAATTATACGTTTCCCGAACAACAATAAAAAATATACTGCCGCATTTACAATTCCAACCGGCGTAACAAGCATCGCAAACGGAGCATTTGAACGTTGTTGGAATTTGACAAGCATAGAAATTCCGGACGGCGTGACACACATCGGCGATTACGCATTTAACGGCTGTTATTATGAGGAAAAAGATGAGGACGATAATATAATTTCCCGCCTCGGTCTGACAAGCATAGAAATTCCGGACGGTGTACCGAGCATAGGCAATTATGCTTTCTTCGGCTGCTCAAAGCTCTTCAGCGTTACAATCCCGAACAGTGTAACGAGCGTTGGCGACTACGCATTTAAGGATTGCGGCAGATTATTTTTTGTTGATTATATCGGAACAAAAGATGAATGGAATTTAATAACAATGGGAGAAGAGTGTTCAATAGACACAAAACCTGTGTTTCCTATCAAGGGTATAAGCGCAAAACGTTCCGCCGGCGGAATAGTTGTCAAACCGGTGAACATAGAAAACGGCAAAACCGTTGTCCTCGCTCTTTATGACGGCGACAAATTAATTGAAATAAAATCGGGTACATACGCCGGTGCGGAAATCACATTCGAAACAGACAAAAACTATACATACGCAAAGGCTATGGTCTGGAACAGCTTCGGCGACGCTTCGCCCGAATGTGGCGCAAAAACTTTAAGATAACCCAAAAGAGGGTGCTGCAAAACAATTTCATTTTGCAGCACCCTCTTAATTTTTTATTTGATATACATTTCCACCTGATTTGCCGCAGCTTCAATATATTTTACACTAACCTTGTCCATATCTCCGCTGTCCGAAAGTGCCGCAATATCCTTGTCCATAGGTATTTCGGCGAGCAAAGGCACTCCGAAGCTCTGTGCGGCTTCCGCTGTTTTTCCCTTGCCGTATATCTCTATTTTCTTTCCGCAGTCCGGGCAAAGCACATAGCTGTAGTTTTCTATGAGCCCTATAACCGGAATATCCATCATTCTTGCCATGCCGAAAGATTTCTCCACGATGTCTTTTACAAGCTCCTGCGGAGATGTCACTATAACAACGCCGTCCACGGGAATCGACTGGAACACAGTCAGCGGAACATCGCCCGTTCCCGGAGGCATATCTATAAACAATACGTCCAGTGCGTCCCATATTACGTCTGTCCAAAACTGCTTTACAACTCCCGAAACCATTGCGCCCCTCCATATTACGGGGTCGTTCGGATTTTCAAGAAGCAGATTTACCGACATAATCTGAATATCGTTGTGCGATTTTTTCGGAAAAAGTGCGTTTTCCGTGCTTTCCACACCGCCCTTTATGCCGAACATTTTCGGTATCGACGGACCGAGCACGTCGGCGTCCAGAATACCCGTTCTGTAGCCCTTGCGGCTCATTGCAACCGCCAGCATGGACGTTACGGAGGATTTCCCCACGCCGCCTTTTCCGCTCATTACACCTATTACTTTCTTTACCGACGCCAATGGGTTAAGCTCGTCTTTTTTGATTTCGTCACAGCTTCCGGAACAAGTTCCGGCTTTGCTGCAACCGCTGCAATCTGCCATTTATATTCGTCCCTTTCGTATAACTTTAATATTAAAAATGAGTATCCCTGTAAGCCGAGTTCTGTTTTTCAGACAGTCATCTATCTAGACCGTGCGTTGCCGCACGGTTCAAGCCATCTACCCGGGGAACGTCGGGCAAACTTAACTCCCCTCTTTACGATGTTGCTTCAGGTGGGGTTTACAGGCCGTAACAGTTACCTGAAACGGCGGTGAGCTCTTACCTCGCCTTTCCACCCTTACCGGAACGAATCCCGGCGGTATATTTCTGTTGCACTTTCCTTAGAGTCGCCTCCACCGGACGTTATCCGGCACCATGCCCTATGAAGCTCGGACTTTCCTCACGCACGGCAAAGCCATGCCCGCGACTGTCCGGAATACTCATTCTTCCTCTTTGTTATATTCCGCAATAACCTGCGAAACCTTGTTTTCCTTTACGGAATCTATAGTTATTTTAAGACCGTTTGTTTCAAAGCTTTCGCCTTTTTCGGGTATTTTGCCCAAAACCTGCGTAGCCCATCCGCCCACGGTGGTGTAGCTGCTTTCTATTTCGTCGCCGTCATATCCGATTTCTTCGAGCAAATCGTCTATATTCATCGCACCGTTTACGATATATTTGTTGTGCGATACCGGAACAATCATTTGCAGAACAACGTCGTGTTCGTCCCAGATTTCACCGACAAGCTCTTCCAGAATATCCTCCATGGTGACTATTCCCGCCGTGCCGCCGTATTGGTCTATGACTACCGCCATCTGATTTTTCGTTTTCTGCATCTGCGCCAGGACTTTCGATATTTTGACGTTGTCCGGAACGTTCATAACCTCTTTCATGAGTGCTTTTATATCCGGATTTTTGCCCTGCGCCAGCGCAGCCAGGAAATCTTTTTCATGAAGTATGCCTATTACGTTGTCGAGATTTTCTTCGTAAACCGGTATACGTGTGAAATTACCGTTTATTATAATGCTTTTCACGGTTTCGATATCGCAGTCCGCATCTATGGCAACAACGTTCACACGGGGCGTCAGCACCTCGCGCACCTTGATTTCGTCAAATTCGAGCGCACTTTTTGCGAGCTTGCTTTCCTGCTTTTCCAGCACTCCCTCGTCCATGACTTCTTCGATTATCACTTTGAGTTCTTCCTCCGTTATCGAAGGCTTTTTGTCCTCTTCATCGTCATTTCTCGATATTGCGCCTTTTATGCCCGAAAACAGTATAGCCACAGGCGAAAGCGCTTTGATTACGACGTTCAGAGTGTTCGCCGCACCGCACGCAAAATTCTCGGCATTTTTCTTTGCTGCACTTTTCGGCAAAATCTCGCCGAATATTATTATAAGCACCGTCATTGCGGCGGTCGCTATTCCCACACCGCCGACGCCCCAAAGCTTCGTTGCGATGTATGTGCAGATTGAAGAAGCCGAAATATTTACTATGTTGTTTCCTATGAGTATTCCCGAAATTGACTTATCGAAATTTTCTATAAACCAAAGAACCTTTTCCGCTTTCTTATTTCCGTCGTCCGCAAGGTTTTTGATTCTGACACGGCTGGCACTCGAAATTGCCATTTCGCTCGCCGAAAAAAACGCCGACATTCCTATAAGCAAAACTATGATAATTAATAAGACTCCGGTACTCCCGTCCAAGAATAACCACACTCCGTATAATATATTTTTTGCATTTTTCATGCATTATATATATTGTACACGAAAAAAACGGTTTTGTCAACCTTTTTAATATTTTTTGTATGCAAAATCGGCAAATACTTTCTGTTTGCGGGACGAAACGGGGCAAAAATCCAAGCCGCATTCTGCGCATTTTATTCAAAAACAATGCGTAAATCCTTTTGTTCGGACTTACGCATTGTTTTTGAATATATTGAAATGTTCGCATTACTTATCCGCACGGTCTTTGAAAAGGAGCGTAATGCACCAAAGACCGGCAAGACCCACAACCGTAAAGATAATACGGCTCATTACGGAAAGCTGACCCCCGAAAATTGCGCCTACTATATCAAACTTAAAAAGACCTATGCTTCCCCAGTTAATTGCACCTATTATTGTAAGAATCAGTGCTGTCATGTCCATAATTCATCCAACCTTTCCGCCCGTATATTTTATTTTCAAATCTTACAACCGGGCAAATAATATCTTGTATTTCTATTTTTTCCGCAATTAAAATTTTTATACACATAATCTTAAAAAAGGGATAAGCGTCCGGAATTGGCAAAGGTTTCTTCATATATAATATATAGAGGTGATTTTCATGCGCTTTGATATAATTCTGAAAGATACGGTCATGGCGACGCTCGGTGCGGATGAGCTTGCGAGGTGGAAGCTTACGCCGGAAACCGTAAGCATGGGCAGACCGAAAACACCGAGGTCTGCCGAAAACAACAGAAATATACTGTCCATGCTGCTGGATTTGATAAACGACTGCGAGAGAAAAACAGGGATAACATTTCGGGGATACGGTGTGATTGCGGAGATTTTCGTGGAAAACTTCAAAACAATCGTGGTTTTTCTGACGAAAAAATCCGCCGAACGATATAAAATCAAAAAAATTCGGGGAGTTTTTATGTATAGATTTAAAAATCTTGAAAATCTGATTTCTTTTGCGGATTCAAATGCGGACTGCACAAGGCTTTTTAAAAACACGCTTTTCAGCTGCGGCGGCAGCTACATACTGTCTGTATACACCGATTCGTTCAAAACGGATTCCTTTGAGCTTTTTAATTCAAAAATATCAGAATATGCCGAGAAAATAAGACATTCCGCATTTTTCGGCATATATGCCGCAGAGCATTTCAAACCCGTAATCGAAAATACGGCTCTTGAAACAATACGCAGCGTATTCTGCCGGCATTAACCGGCGGCATTTTAAATATAAAAAAAGAGTTATAGGTTTGCATATACCGCATTATTACGTAGCATATACAGCTATTGACAACCCTTCCACCACTAACGCGGTCCCCACACCTCCGCTGCACGGCAGCTTCCGGCGCCTTAAACAGGGGAGGCTTTGGTCTGTGCCGCTGAATAGATTAATTATGCATTATGAATTATGAATTCGTAATTCCCGTTAGCTGACCGAGGGGTTGTAGTTTCGTGCCTCCGGTGTTATATCCTCATTTCACAAAAACAACGTACACCCCATTTTCTTAAAATGCTCGATTTTTTCTTTCAGCAGCTCCGCCGAAACATTAAGATATTCGGCACTGCACTCAATGCAGAAAAATTCCGTTGCCCCTCTGCAATACAATTTTTTATGCAATGCCGTTTCGTCGGCGCTTAAATTTCTTCCGCATTTTTTACACCTGCTCATAAAACAATCTCACCGATGAAAATCCTGAATTCATTCTCCTTTACCTTAACGCTGAATCCGTCCCTGAACGTGCCGAACGGCTCGCCCGTGACCGCATCCGTCAGCTTAACCGAAATATTCGTTTCGGAATGTATTCCCAAATCCTCAAAGCTGACCGCCGCATCGGGCATTTGCTCACTCAATCCGTCAAGCGAAAAGATTGCAACCGCAAATTTCCCTCCGGAAAGCAAGCGCACGAATATATACATCTGCTCTCTTTCGAAAATGCAAAACGGTGCTCTCGCCTCTTCGTCCTGATTTATGCCGATAAGTCCACGGTTTAAAAGAGCAGCCTTGTTTTCATCGTCCATGTTTCTCAAATCTCCGCCTATAATGAGCGGCGAACCGAAAAACGCCCACATCGCAAAATGCTGCAAATACTGTTCGTTGCTGCAGCCGCCGACCGCCACGTTTCCGTTTCCGTGCATTCCCACGATAAGCATATCCAGGTCGTTAAAGCAGCCCGGCGCATTACATTCCAGATTGTTTCTCTGCCCTTTAAAAATGTCTATATAAGACTGCGGAACATCTGCAATATCCCCTGTTGAGCGGTATGTATGCGCCCCGTGCGAACGCATCCATTTTGCCGGGTCTTCCATGCCCCAGTTGCACGCCGCAAAAACTATGTCACGTCCCGTGCTGCGGAGCGCCATAGCCATTGTAAGATATGCGTTTTTTCCGTTTCCGCATGACGGAAAGTTGCAGAAATCGTATTTAAGATAATCCACACCCCATTCCGCAAACTGCTTCGCATCCTCAAATTCATGTCCGTAGCTTCCGGGATAACCGGCGCAGGTCAAAAATCCCGCGCATGAATACATACCGAATTTCAGTCCTTTGGAATGAACATAATCCGACAAATACTTAATGCCATGAGGAAAAAGCTTCGGGTCCGCCGCAAGCTTGCCGTCTGCCCTTTCCCGAAGTGCCCAGCAATCGTCTATAATCAAATATTCATAGCCGGCGTCCTTATATCCCTCTTTTTCCATTACATCGGCAATCTGCATGAACAGCTGTTCATCAATCCGGTTCCCGAATGTGTTCCATGAATTCCAGCCCATAGGCGGTTTTTTCGCTATCATATTATTCTTCCTTTCCTGCTATTCGGCAGGTATTCTCATTATAACCTTTGTGCCGAATTTACCCGATTTTATCTTAACCCCGTATTCGTCACCAAACAAAATCTTTATTCGCTGATTTACATTTACAAGTCCTATATTCTTTTTCCGTTCAAGGCTCTTGTCCTGCAGACGTTTTTGGATTTCGGACAGCTTTTCCGGCGGAATACCGTTTCCGTTGTCCGAAATACATATAATGAAAGTATTTTCTTTTATGTATGTTTCAATAGTTATTTTGCCCGGCTTGTCGATAAGCGGAATGGCATATGACAAAGAATTTTCGAGTACCGGCTGCAAAATACATTTCGGAACGGATATTTTCTTCGTATTTTCATCAATCCTGCATACAAATTCAAATCTGCCCGGGTATCGGAGCTTTTGTATCTCCATATATTTCCCGGCATATTCAAGCTCTTTTTCAAAGCTTCTGCAAAATTCCGTTGTGTCCAATGCGTCGCGCAGCAGAACGGACATCAGCGACACAATCTTCGTGGCAAGCGTATCTTTCTTAAATTCCGCCCATATCACTGTGTTCAGCATTTGCAGCGTATTAAACAGAAAATGCGGACTCAGCTGACCCTGCAGCGCAATAAGCTTCGTGTGCTGGAGCAGCACCGTCTTTTGTATAAGCTCATTTTCGACAAACTGATTTCTGTTGGTTATGTCTATTACATATTCCATCATATTGTTTATTTCGTTTTCCGAAGCGCTTCCGATTTTATTGCTGTCTATCATTTTAAAGACATCGACAAACGGAGCATAAAACTTTATCACAAACAGCCATGCAACAATTACCGAAACTATGACAAACGCCAAAACAAGCGACAAATTAAAAAACAAATTTGCAAAAACAACCCGTAAAAACGACGTTTCGCTTCTCATTACAAGCTTTAAGTTTTCGTTTTTGAGCTTTATCGCAATATAATCGCCGCCTATGGATTTATATCTGTTGTCGCCGCTGTTCATATTTTTATAAAGCGGTATGCTTTTCAGGCGGACACGGCTGTCTTGCCCTATATCCGAAGCGTCCGAACCGAATATTATTGTCGAATCGTCCGCTTCCATATAAAAAACGCCGTCGTTTTTCAGGCTGTTTTTTATATTATCCGAAATATTTTTTATGCCTATATTGTAAATAACCGTGAGGTTCTTTTTGTTCCCTGCGGTGATGTTTCGGCAGACCGAAATACAGTTTGGCGTTATTGAGTATATGGGATATTGCCGGCAGCCTATCCAGCGGCTGTTTTCATACATATCAATCCACGAAGAATCCGTGAAGCTCTTTCGTGCGCTGCTGAGATACATATGCGATGACGATATTACATAATCCTTTTCCGGGAAATACAAATACAGCGACGAAATAAAAACGGATTTTTTGCCTGCCGCTTCCATGACCTTTTCGACCTTTTCAATATTTCCGTAGCCCGATACAAAATCTATAACGTTTTCGTTCTTTTCCAGATTCGCATCTATTTCGTCCACGGTTCGGAATACATCGTCAAGGCGGTTTCTGAGTACATACAAATCAAACACGAAATCCGACATTTTCTTTTCCTCATCGGCTCTGTAATTGATGTATTGCACCGTGAAAAGCGAGCAGCACATAAGTGCAAACAGACTGAAAAACCAAAGAAAGAATTTTTTGAAAAACACGCTTTTCCATTTATATTTTTTGAGCATGGAAAAGACCACGTGTACGTTTTTAAGCATACAATCCCACCCTACTGCTTTGAATTATTCCGTATCATTTTCCGGTATTCATGTGCGGACATACCCGTATAACGGCGAAAAAGTCCGTAAAAATGATTGCGTGATTTATACCCTGCTTTTTCATATACTTCGTTTATCGTAAGATTTGAATTTTTCAGCAGCTCTTTCGCCTTTTCTATCCGAACGGCATTAATATAATCCACAAAGCTCATTCCGGTTTCCTTTTTGAACTGCTTGCTGAACCACGATACCGACATATGAACACGTTGTGCCACATCGTCTACGTTTATTTTTTCAAGATAATTTTCTTTCACATACAGCTTTGCGGTTTCCACGGGCGAATACACCGAAAGGCGCATACTCTCTCTCGCCAGCTCCTCTATAACGTCTGCCGCCGCATTCGCTTCCGAAATTTTTTCGGTGACGCTGCGTTTGAGCTTATCGCTGAATCTTTCAAAATTTTCCCGATTTCTTATAAGCTTGGCAAGCAAAAGCCGGAAAAACCATATGCTTTCACGGCGCTTGCCGCAGGAATTTTCAAATTCGCGGTATACCTTAACCGCCTCATCTTTCCCGCCTTGGCAGGCAAGCTCAAATATCCTCACGGCATATTCGTTTATCGACTTCCCGTATTCGTCGCCGAAAATATCTATAATATCAAAAATATTGTTTTCTACCTTTTTAATGCCTACATTTAATTTAAGCTTCAAAATCTCCCATGCGTTTCTTTCTATTGTTTTCTTGAATTTGTCCAGAAATTCCTCGTGCGATGCGTTGTCGCTCTGCGCAAAGAAGATTATATATTCGTTTGAATCCAGAAAATATTTCAGCGGAATAACCAGCGCATTTTCATAATTCATAAAATTGTTGATTGCATTGTTCAGTCCGTCCCTGCCGTATGTGCCGTGGCAAAGCAGAAATTCTTTCATATTGACAACGTCTATGCACATATATGCAACGGGCGTGTTCCATATATCCGTTTTAAACCCGTGGTTCGCCATCATTGCCTCGACTGCGCTTATGTTGTTTTCTTTTTTCAGCAAAAATTTTGAAATTACTTCCTGGTTTTCTACATTGTCGTCCGTAACGAATCTCAGGCTTCTCAGACGTTTGTCCAAATCGCACCTGATTTTTTTCAGAGTTTCCGTTATGTTGTCGTAAGAAAGAGGTTTCAGCAGATATTCTCTCACGTTATACCCCATGGCTTCCTTTGCATATTCAAAGCTTTCGTATCCGCTGATAATAACGAACGCCGTATCGGGATAATTGTTATATACATACGCAGCGAACCTAACCCCGTTCATTCCCGGCATTTTAATATCGGAAATTATTACGTCAACGGGATTTTCTTTCATATACGCTATAGCACTTTCCGCATTCAAAAAAGTCCCGGCAAGCGAAAATCCGTATTTTTCCCATTCAAATGCGCTTGCCATGCTTTCGAGAAGCAAGGTTTCATCATCTACCAAAATTAACTTATACATACGCAACCATCCAATACTGTTATCTGATTTCCAGGCAGCTTTTCTGCCTTAATTTAGTATAGCACATTTTCAACAATTTTTCAAGTATTTTATCCTTTCAGCGAACCTATCATCACTCCCTGAACAAAGTATTTTTGTATAAACGGATATACACACCATACCGGAACGCAGGTCAGCATAATAAGCGAATATTTCAGCAGCTGATTATAGTCCTGCCTGTCGGCGAACATTCCCTCCTGCGCAGTATCCATTCCCTTTGTTATGACTCCTCCGAGCAGCATCTGGAAAAATATCGAAAGCGGATATTTTTTCTCATCGGAGATATACAGATACGCATTGAAGAAATCGTTCCAATGTCCTATAGCATAAAACAGCACCATAACAGCCATTATCGCCTTTGAAAGAGGAACGGCAAACTGCACGAGAAATCGGAAATCCGAGCAGCCGTCAATCTTCGTGGATTCCAAAAGCTCTGTCGGAATATTCGTCTGAAAATACGTTCTCATAACAATCATGTTGTATACCGATATTGCGCCCGGAAGAATCATCGCCCATCTTGTATTTATAAGTCCCAGGCTTCTCATAAGCAGATACGACGGAATTATTCCTCCGCCGAAATACATCGTAAACGTATATATTTTCATAAGAACTCCGCCGGCTTTGAAATCCCGTCTTGAAAGCGGATATGCCGCTATCGTCGTCATGAAAATATTCAGTGCCGTTCCGGCTACCGTATAAAAAATTGTATTTTTATATCCGATAATCAGTTTTCCGTTCTCCAAAACAAGCTGATAACCTTTCAGCGTAAATCCTACGGGCCATATTCCGACCTTTCCACCGGCAACGGCTTTCGGCGAGGAAAACGACGAGGCTATAACGTTCAGAACCGGAACTGCAACGATTATCATTGCGATAATCATAAAAATATTGATTACACAGATAAATATTTTGTCCCCGGTTGTATAAATCAAATCTTTTTTCTTTGTTTTCATCTCTGCGCCCCCTTACCACAAGCTTGTTTCCGATACTCTTTTTGAAACGGCGTTTACCGCAACAAGAAGCACCAGATTAATTACCGAATTGAAAAGTCCTATCGCCGAGCCGAACGAAAAATCTCCGCTGCCCATCAAAAGACCTACTTTATAAGAATACGTCGGGATAACCTCACTCGTTGCAAGGTTCAAATCGTTCTGCAAAAGCAAGGCTTTTTCAAATCCGACGTTTACAAGTCCGCCGACACGCATAATAAGCGTTATTACAATAGTCGGCATTATAGCCGGAATATCTATGTACCAAACACGCTGCAGACGCGTTGTGCCGTCGATTATTGCGGCTTCCGTCTGCTCGGAGCTGACGCCGGACAATGCGGCGATATATATGATACTGCTCCATCCCGTACCCTGCCAGACATCCGACCACACATAAATATGTCTGAACGCATTCGGGTCTGCCATAACGTTGTTTATCTTTCCGCCCGAGATCGCAAGCAGCCATTTGCCTATCATGCCTATTCTCGGATTGAGTATCAGCACAATCATGTTTACAATAACGATTGTCGAAATAAAGAACGGAAGATATGTAACCATCTGAACGCTCTTTTTAAGCGTTCGGTTTACCATAACGTTCAGGCTAAGCGCCAATATAATCGGAAACGGAAATGTCATGACCATAGAATATACCGACAGCCTAAGCGTATTCATAAACGTTCTCGCAAACCACGGCGAATCAAAAAATCGCTTAAAATAGTACATTCCGATCCATTTGCTTCCCAGTATTCCCATCGACGGGTCAAACCGCTTGAACGCAATCAGCACGCCGTACATCGGAACATATGCAAAAATAAAAATATAAATAAACGGCAAAAGCGATAATACATAAAGCTGCCAGTTCTTCTTGAGTTCTTTGTATATTCTTGTTCCCAACATTTCCCTATCTCCTAAAAATTAATTACTTACGGTTAATTATATTGTGTTATATATTTGATTTTATGCGGTTCTGTACGAACCCCTGTTAGGCTCCCCCCGTGTAAGGGCACCCACTTAGGTTCTGCACGTACCCCATATAGGCTCCCCTGTGTAAGGGCACCGGAGTAATGCCTGTGGCATACGTAGGCGTGCCTTGGTAGAGCTGGCGGCGTATGCCGTCTGAGGGGTTGTAGGTCTGCATATATATCAGCTAAATTTTGCACTGTCGTGCAAAGCTAAATTATCTCGTTTCGCTCGATAGCTAAATTGTTTCTTTGAAACAGCTAAATTAAATTCGCCTTTATAGCGTGCGAAGCACATTTAGCTGAACGAAGTTCAATTTAGCGTGCAACGCACATTTAGCTCGCCGTTAGGCGAATTTAGCTTACTTATGCATACGGTCGTATCCCGACTGCAAAAGCTTAATATATCTTTCCATATCCATTTTATTCAGCTCTTCCAAAAACTTATCATACTCGTCAAGGCTTCTCCTTCCTAAAATAAATTTAGGAATTTCCTGCTGTGCATGTTGCTTTATCTGTGCTTCTATAAAGCTAAGCTCCTCCATTTCGTCGAGCGTGTAGCTTGCGGTATCAAATACCTTTTTCGGACCTTTTCCTATATACGCCTTGAGTGCGTCCGCCTTGAATTTCTCGCCGTTGTACGGGTCGCCGTTCCATGCCATTCCGTCCACTGTTTCCGCATCTATAAAATACGGCGTTCCCAGGCACCAGTTTGAATTCTGCGGCTGACCGAACGGAAGTATCGAAACTATCGTAGCCTTTGCGCCCAGGCTGTCACCGAACATCGCAATGTCGTTTTCGCCGGCCTTTTTCCAGTCCTTGCCCTCAACTCCGAAACGTGTAAATATACTCGATTCGCTGCTGAGCATATAGTCCATAAGTCTGAACGCTGCAAGCGGATGTTCGCAATATTTCGTTACAAATCCCACTTTCGTAATCGTCATGCTTCCTCTGCCTGCCCATGCAATGCCCTTAGGTCCTTTCAGCGGCGGAAGCGGCGTATATTCCGCCATTCTTTCGGGCTTTGAATCGAATATGCTGTCAGCGTCGCCTCCTGTTATAACGCCCACGATATTATCTTTCATATTCATAATCGCCTGAAGCTCCGCCTTGCCCTGGGTAAAGCTCTGGTCGTCGTACAAGCCTTTTTTATAAAGACCGTTCAAATATTCGAGTCCCGCCTTGTATTCGGGGTCGAACCAAATGCTTTTTACTTTATTATCATCTGTTATAACAACGTTTTTCACGTCATCGTCATATATGAACGAATTCATAAGAAAATGATACGGAATACTGCACCAGCCGTCGCCGTAACCCGTTACGCCGAGTTCGTCGGCTTTGCCGTTGCCGTTCGGGTCTTGTGTTTTGAATGCCGTAAGCACCTTTTCAAATTCCTCCGTCGTTGTCGGCATTTCAAGGCCGAGGTTGTCGAGCCAGGTCTTGTTAATCCACGCCTTTTGCGGATACATATTTCCTGTCTGCTCAATCAGCGCCGGCATACCGTAGCGTGCGTCATCGGAGGTATAAAGCTGTTTCTTCGGATTTTCGGCTATTGTTTTATCCATCATATCATTAAGCCAGTAGCCGTATTTGTCCATATATCCGCCGAGGTCGATAAACGTATTCGTTCCGCTTACGCCGTATTTTATCAGCAAATCATCGCCGATTCCCGCACCGAAAACCATATCCGGCAGCTTATCTCCGGCGGCAAGCATAACCTTGATTTTCTGCTGAAGATTTACCATAACGTTAAAATCGATTCCGATGCCCGTCTTTTCTTCAATCCATTTCGTATATGCGTTTGTTTTGTAATCCTGTACCGCATTGGTCGAGCCTATGGCAAGTGAAAGACGTATTTTCTCTTTTACGATGGGCAATTCCCCCGGTGCGGTAACGTTTTTGTCCTCAATTACCGTTCCGAGCGATGCCTTCTTGTCTTTCTCCGAATTGCCGCAGCCGGAAAGGCACATTGACGCCGCAAGTACAAAAATTAATATTTTGCTGAATTTCTTCATATTTCATTATCCCCCTTATTCCTCTGCAAAGGTTGTTTTTTCTATCGAAATTACGGGTTCTAATCCGCACCATATTTCCGGATATTCAACCCCTCTGTATGTTTTTGTCCATCTCATAGCCGGCCAACCCTTTTCCTCGTCATAAAGTCCGTGTGAGTCAACCGTAATCTTATAACCTACAACGTCCTTTGTCGCTTCGCTCAAAATATAGCTGTAGCTTATCTCCTCATGCTTTTTCTGCGGATACTCTTCCGTCCCCGTCAGCGTATATGTACGTTTGTTTGCCAATCCTTCTATCGTGTCCATTTTGGAATCGTCCACAATCTTCGCATTGAAACCCGTGATTGTTTCCACGGTAACATTAACCGGGGTAGGCGATTCAAAACCGATAATACTCATTCTGAAATTAACCGTTATCATTTTCCCGAAATCTTCTTCAGAATATTTGTGATATTTGAAATTGTTATCCATATTAAATATAAAGAAGCCCGGATTCTTTTCTTCGCCGATTCCGTCGCCAAGCACCTGTTCTGCCGCCAGACCCGTCTTTGTCGTATCGTCGCCGTCAAGGTAGTTATTTACCGTATTGTACCACGACACCATAATATTTCCGAAATTAGCTTCGTTCTCCGGACCGTGCGTGAAAATCGCCAGCGTAGCGTCCGGCTGTCCGTTGAAATTGCTTGCCTTGGCAAGCGTATCTCTCGCAAGCACGGCTCTTCGCGTAACGGAAACATCGTCCACCTTAAACGTGTCCGCATATACCTCTCCCGGCACAGCCGAGAAAGAAAGCGTATTGAAATCTGCCGATCTCGGTATTATCTGCATGGCGATGTCCGTCCATTCGCCTGCGGCTGCGTCGAATACACGTTCCTCAAAAACCGCTCCGCCCGGCGTCGTAACAGCAAGCTTTATCGGAGCGCTCGTCTGCTCTCCTCCGCTTATTTTTTCAACAAAAACCCGTGCTTTTATGTTGTAGCAGTTTTTCGTATCCGCTGCTGCGCTGTCGTCGAGCATACCGAGAATACGAAAAGCCGCGGCGGTTTTTCCGCTGCAGCGATATGCGCCGTCAGAGATTCCCCTTTCGGCGAAAGCTCCGCCGACTCCCGTAATAATGCAGGGTTGTGCATTATCTTCAAAATCCATTATTCTGTCCGCCGCCTGCACGCCGCCGCACATAGCGGCGGCAAGCGCAAAGGGCAGAACCGTTTTTAAAATTAATTTTGCCATATTTTTCTCCTTTTTGGTTATTTTAGATCTGTAGGCTATCATGTGGAAAGATGTATTACAACCCTTCCACCACTAACGTGGTCCCCACACCTCCGCTGCTCGGCAGCTTCCGGCGCCTTGCAGAGGAATTTTCACAACCCTTCCACCACTGACGTGGTCCCCCTCCCCTTACACAGGGGAGGCTTTGGTCTGTGCCGCTGAATTAGGTCTGCACCGCCCCATAGGCTCCCCTGTGCAAGGGCACCTACTTAGGTTTGCACGGACTTCATATAGGCTCCCCTGTGTAAGGGGAGCTGGCGGCGTATGCCGTCTGAGGGGTTGTAGGTTTGCACATGCTTGCTTTTACTTCGGTTTTGACAACCCTTCCACCACTGACGTGGTCCCCCTCCCCTTACACAGGGGAGGCTTTGGTCTGTGCCGCTGAATTAGGTCT
>CAKVOK010000031.1 GCA_934792465.1 uncultured Clostridia bacterium
GCACTATTTTTCTAAAGCCCCAAAAGAGGGGGGTTGCAAAACAATTTCGTTTTGCAACCCCCCTCCCGTATTTTTATTTTGTATATATAACACGCTCAATAATGAATTTAGGACGTCTTTTGGTTTCAAGATATATTTTCCCTATATATTCGCCGACAACACCTATCATCAAAAGCTGAATCCCCCCGAGTCCCCATATGGACGCTCCGAGGCTCGCCCAGCCGCTCACCGTAGTTCCGGTAAGCTTTTGGACAATGCAATACAGTATCATCAGCACACATACGAAAAATGCCGCCACCGAAAGCACAATCGAAATTCTTATCGGCTTTACGGAAAAAGATGTTATCCCCTGCATAGCAAGTGAAATCATCCTTTTCAGCGGATACTTCGATGTGCCGGCAAATCGTTCTCCCCTTTCATACTCCACAGTTGTCGAGGGATAACCAATCTGCGGTACGATTCCTCTTAAAAATACATTAACCTCGGAAAACTGCATCAGCGCTTCTACGGCACGTTTGCTCATGAGTCTGTAATCCGCATGGTTGAATACAATATCCGCTCCGAGAAATTTCATAAATTTATAAAATCCTTCTGCCGTAACTCTTTTGAAAAAAGTGTCTTTTTCTCTCGAAGAACGAACGCCGTATACAATATCATATCCGTTTTTATATTCATACACAAATTTTTCTATCGCTCCTATATCGTCCTGCAAATCGGCGTCCATAGAGATTACGGCATCCGCATAGTCTTTTGCCGTATAAAGTCCGGCAAGCAGCGCACTCTGATGTCCGACGTTTTTCGCAAGGTTGATTCCGCAGAACAGCTTATCGTTTTCGCACAAATCCGATATTATTTCCATGGTCTTGTCCGTTGAACCGTCATTGACAAAGGCAATGCGGCTCAGCTTGTCCGCTTCTCCCGACGAAATCATTTTATTCATTAAAGCTTTAAGACGTTTTGCGGTTTCCGGCAAAACCTCTTCCTCATTATAACATGGTATTACGAGCCATAAAATCATAATTTCACCGCCTTATGTAAAAATAAAACCCGTGGTGCCGTGTTTATAAAATCACTCAAAACCTGCATGTGCAGGTGGGTATTGCCTCGACAGTTTTATAAGTCCCCTGGCATACCTTGCGGTACGGGGGCATTTACGCTGCGGCCGAAGAACAGATTCCCGTATATAAAGTGTTGGTTTAAGTAAATTTATTTCACGAACATCACAGGCTTCGTATCAATTACATACTATAGTATATCACAAACAGCCGAAAATATCAAGTGTTTTTTGAATATTTTAAAAAATAAAACCGTATAACGACCGAAATTTGTTCGCTATACGGTTTTTCATACAAATATATTAAGCCTTTTTGCATACGATTGCCGCCCAGTCACGGTCACGTTCGATATGAATCACTTCAAATCCGTACCGCACAAGTGCAGCCTTAACATCGTCTATTCTATGTTCAATGATGCCGGAAGTTATATATATGCCGTCATCTTTCAGAAACTTCGCCGCATCTGCCGAAAGCGCAATAACTGCGTCCGCAATTATATTTGCAATAACTATATCATACTTCCCGTTTACCTTATCGGCAAGGTTTCCGCAGGTTATGTCTATTTTATCTTCGACGCCGTTAAGCTTCGCATTTTCTTTCGCAACCTTAACGGCAACGCTGTCTATGTCAACAGCTTTAATCGTGCGTGCGCCGAGCTTTGCGGCACCTATCGCAAGTATTCCGCTGCCCGTGCCTATATCAAGGACTTCGGAATCCGGCTTCACGTACTGTTCAAGCAGTTTCAGACACATTTTCGTTGTTTCGTGAGTTCCCGAACCGAATGCCATACCGGGGTCAAGCTCAATTACAATTTCGCCGCTTTGCGGTGCTTCCTCCCACACGGGCTTTATTAAAATATTTTTTCCTATTTTAACGGGTTTATAATACTTTTTCCAGCTGTTTTCCCAGTCCTCTTCCTCCACAGCCTTATGAGATATGCTGTAGGTTCCGACATCGACATATTCCTTTGCACGTTCGAGTCCTTCGTGGATTTCGAGCAGAATATTTTCCATATCGGCGTCTGCCGGATAATAAGCCTTCAAAATGCCTTTTTCTTCTCTGTATCTGTCCTCGACTTCTTTGTCCAGCACGTCCCAAAGCCATGTCGCACGATTTGATTCTTCAATCAATGTAGGGTCTTCAATCGACACACCGGCAACGTTAGTCATATATAAAATTCCGCTGACGGCTTCCACCGCTTCGGGAGTTGTTATAACCGTAACCTCTGTCCAGCTCATTTTGTAACCACCTTATTATTTTTTATCGAAAAACTCTTTAAGCTTTTCGCCGAATTTTTTCTGTTTGTTGTAGTTTTTCTGATTTGTGCTGCCCGCAAATTTTTCAAGCAAGCCCTTTTGTTCATCATTAAGGGATTTAGGTATTTCGACAACAACGGTAACGATTTCGTCGCCCATTCCTCTGCCGTTCAGTCCGGCAATACCTTTTCCTCTGAGTCTGAACTCCGTATTCGGCTGAGTACCCTCCGGAATAGTCATTTTTACCTTTCCGTGAATCGTAGGCACTTCAACATCTGCACCGAGCGCAGCCTGCACAAACGTTATCGGTATTGTACAAAGCACGTTTTGCCCACTTCTTTCGAATATTGCGTGCGGACGAACGTGTATATTTATATACAAATCCCCGGACGGTCCGCCGTTGAGTCCCGAATCGCCGTATCCGCTCATGGAAAGCGTCTGACCGTCTGCGATTCCTGCCGGAATTTTCACCTTTGTTTCGGTTTTTCTTCTTACCTTACCTTTACCGTCGCACGTGCTGCAAGGCGTTTTTATAACCTTACCCTTGCCGCCGCAATTCGGACACGGACGTGTTGTCGCAAATTGTCCGAGAGGTGTTCTCTGAACGCTTTTTACCTGACCCGTACCGTTACACTGCGGACAGGTTTCGGGTGATGTGCCCTTTGCCGCACCGCTGCCGTGGCAATCCGGACAATTTTCCACATGAGAATATTTAACCGTCTTTTCCGTACCGAAAGCCGCTTCCTCAAAGGAAATGACCTCTTCGACTTCAATATCTCTGCCGCGCACCGGTGAATTTCTCGTTCTGCCTCTCGAGCTGCCGCCGAAAAAGCTTCCGAATATATCGCCGATGTCACCAAAATCCATATCGGAAAAACCGCCGAACCCGCCGCCCGCACCGCCGAACCCGCCCTGCGGTTCTGCCGTGCCGAACTTATCGTAGTTCGATTTTTTCTGCGGGTCGCTCAATACGCCGTAGGCTTCGTTTACTTCTTTAAATTTTTCTTCCGCTTCTTTATCTCCGGGGTGCAAATCCGGGTGATACTGTTTTGCCTTTTTGCGGAATGCACTTTTTATTTCATCTGCCGACGCTGTTTTTGATACGCCGAGCACCTCATAATAATCTTTGTTCATGGTAATCCCCCATAATACGAAAATACGCATATATGAGGGCGCTGTCTGCACAACGTCCCCATATACGGCTTACATTACTTTATCTTAAACTTCTTTATAGTCTGCGTCCTGAACGTTGTCGTTTGAACCGTCCTGCGCTCCGGCATTCGTGTCTGCATTCTGCGCACCCGCTGCCTGTGCCTGACTATATATTTTTGTGCCTATTTCCTGCATTTTTGCCGTCAGTGCATCGGAAGCCGCTTTTATGGCTGCGGAATCCGTGCCTTTCAAAGCTTCTTTTACTTTGTCGATTTCTGCCTGTGCAGCAGTCTTATCTTCTTCGGAGAGCTTGTCGCCGTTATCTTTTATAAGCTTTTCGCACTGGAATACCATAGCATCGGCATTATTTCTCGTGTCAACCTCTTCTTTACGCTTCTTATCTTCATCGGCAAATTTTTCAGCTTCTTTAACGGCTTTGTCGATTTCCTCTTCCGTAAGGTTTGTGCTTGCGGTGATTGTAATCTTCTGCTCTTTGCCCGTACCGAGGTCTTTTGCCGATACATTTACGATACCGTTTGCATCGATGTCGAATGTAACTTCAATCTGCGGCACACCTCTCGGAGCCGGAGCGATACCTTCGAGCTGGAAGCGACCGAGCGTTTTGTTATCGGCAGCCATTTCTCTTTCGCCCTGCAATACGTGAATATCAACCGCCGGCTGATTATCTGCTGCCGTTGAGAATATCTGACTCTTCTTCGTAGGAATAGTTGTATTTCTGTCGATAAGCTTTGTAAATACGCCGCCCAATGTTTCAAGTCCGAGTGAAAGCGGAGTTACATCGAGAAGTACGAGGTCCTGAACATCGCCTGCGAGAACTCCTGCCTGGATAGCTGCACCCATTGCAACACATTCGTCGGGGTTTATGCCCTTATGCGGTTCCTGACCCATGTATTTTTTGATTGCTTCCTGAACAGCCGGTATACGTGTAGAACCGCCGACAAGAAGAACTTTATCAATCTGATTTGCGTTAAGACCTGCGTCTGCAAGTGCTTTCTTAACCGGTTCTATAGTAGCTTCAACAAGGTCTGATGTCAGCTCATCGAATTTTGCTCTTGTAAGAGTCATATCAAGGTGCTTAGGACCTGTAGCGTCTGCCGTTATGAACGGAAGGTTGATGTTCGATGTTGTAACGCCGGAAAGCTCGATTTTAGCTTTTTCAGCGGCTTCTTTAAGTCTTTGCATTGCGCTCTTATCGTTTCTCAAATCTATTCCGTTTTCTTTCTTAAACTCATCTGCAAGCCAGTTCATGATTTTTTCATCGAAATCATCACCGCCGAGTCTTGTATTACCGTTTGTTGAAAGAACTTCAAAAACGCCGTCGGCAATATCGAGGATAGATACATCGAATGTACCGCCGCCGAGGTCGTATACCATGATTTTCTGACCTTTTTCTTTGTCCATACCGTATGCAAGTGCTGCTGCCGTAGGCTCGTTTATAATACGAAGAACTTCAAGACCCGCTATCTTACCGGCATCTTTTGTTGCCTGACGCTGGCTGTCGCTGAAGTATGCCGGAACGGTGATAACCGCCTGAGATACCGTTTCGCCGAGATAACTCTCCGCATCCGCCTTCAGCTTCTGAAGAATCATAGCCGAAATTTCTTGCGGAGAATAGCTCTTGCCGTCTATTTCAACTTTTTTGTCAGTACCCATATCTCTCTTAATAGATATTATTGTTCTGTCCGGGTTTGCAACAGCCTGACGCTTTGCAACCTGACCGATTAATCTTTCGTTTGTTTTTGTAAATGCTACAACGGAAGGAGTCGTTCTTGCACCCTCCGGATTCGGTATAACGGTCGGCTCGCCGCCTTCCATAACCGCTACGCATGAATTTGTTGTACCAAGGTCAATGCCTATAATTTTTGCCATAATAAATCTCTCCTTTTTAATATCAAATCATTCTTCCTATTCGGAATAATAAGTATTAGTTTGCTACTTTTACCATACTGTGACGAAGAACTCTGTCGCCGATTTTATATCCTCGTCTGAATTCTTCGACTATAATACCCTCGCCCAGGTTTTCGTCCTCAACGTGCATAACCGCTTCATGAAGATCGGGGTCGAACGGCATATCTTTTGTTTCTATCTCAACAACGCCAACCTTTGAAAGTGCGTCGTTAATCTGCCTTGCCACAAGCTCAAAGCCTTGTTTCAATGCGGAATCCTCAGAATCTTCAATGAGCTTTTCCGCCTGCTCCAAGCTGTCCATCACCGGAAGAAATTCTTTCACAACGCTGCTCGAAGCCGATTCGGCAATCGCATCACGTTCCTTGACGGTACGCTTTTTGTAATTGTCAAATTCTGCGGCAAGCCTTTGATACTTATCCAAAATATCGTCTTTCTGTGCCGTCATTTCTTCAAGCTGTGCTTCAAGAGGATTTTTTTCTTCCGCCGGCTCTGTGGCTTCTGTCGTTTTGATTTCAGGCTCTTTCAAATTTTCTTCCTTTTTCTTATTCATTGTATACATTCCTTTCAGTCAAACAAATTACGAAGCTCTTCTTTAATATATTCAAGCACCGAAATAGCTTTTGCATAATCCATCCTTGTAGGACCGACAACACCGATGTTTCCGCTGTGCCCTCCGAAATTATAATTGCAAAGTATCAGGCTGCAATCCTTGAACTCTTCAAACGGATTTTCATGACCTATAATAACCTTTATATCATCGCTTCCAGTATGTGCTGCCGCAAGTGATGTAAGATTTTCTTTGTCATTTATAAATTCAAGCACTTGTTTTGCTTTGTCAACATTTTTGTATTCCGGGAAATTCAGAAGATTAATTCCGCCGTCGACGGATATTTCTCCAATGCCGTTATTGTTAAGTATACCCGAAATATATTCAAGTAAACCGCACAAAAACTTGCTTACCTCACGGATTTCCGATTTAATCACCGCAATCTCGTGCAGTGCCTGTTCCGCCGGAATATCCGTAAGCCTTTTGCAAAGCAGTGCCGACATTGTTTCAACGGTTTCTTTATCCAGATTTTCGTCTGTGATAAACGTTTTGTTTTTAACCGCTCCGTCCGATGTTACTATGATTCCCACAATCTTGTGCGAATCAATCCATACAAGCTGAATATTTTTGATTTCCGTCATTCGCTGTTTTTTTTCTATGGCAAGCGCCGTATATTTTGTAAGACTGGATAAAAGCTCCGAAAGCTCGGCTGAAATCCGGTTTGCTTCCTGAATCTTTTTGGTTATCTCAGACTGCATTTTTGAGATTTCGTTCAGTGTGAATTTATATTTGCTTATCATATTATCCACAAATACCCGATATCCCAAGTCCGACGGAATACGTCCCGCCGAAGTATGCGGCTGCGTTAAATAACCCATTTCTTCAAGATCAGCCATTTCGTTTCGTATCGTAGCGGAACTGAGCTCTTGAATATGCTTTTTCGCAATTGTTCTCGAGCCTACCGGTTCTGCCGTTTCGATGTAGTCCTGAATGACTGCCTGCAAAATCCTTTTCTTGCGTTCTCCCAGCTCCATTATTCTCACCGCCTTACATCTCTTGATTAGCACTCACCCACTCCGAGTGCTAACAATTATAATTTACCACTTTTCAAGCAATTTGTCAATAGTTTTTTTACACAAATATGTACAATCAATAAAAAAATTTTTGTGCATATTTCACACTGATTGTTCCGAACGACGAAAAAAAGAGGATTTTTTATATCTTTTGGTGTATATTATATATATGTACATTAAAAATTACGGGAGGTATCGGGTATGACAGCAAGAGAAATAACGGAAAGAAACGAACATCTTATTTTAGCACCGGACGCTTGTTTTGCGGATTCGAGCAAAGGCCGTATGAAGAAAATCGTGCCGTGCGACATAAGAACGGAATTTCAGCGTGACAGAGATCGCATTCTGCATTCAAAATCTTTCAGACGGCTTAAACACAAAACCCAGGTATTCATAATACCTGAGGGCGACCACTACCGAACACGGCTCACACATACTCTGGAGGTTTCTCAGATTGCACGCACCATAGGCAGGGCACTGCGCCTCAATGAAGATTTAATCGAAGCCATAGCGCTTGGTCACGATTTGGGACATACCCCGTTCGGTCATGCCGGCGAACGTGCGCTCGCACGCATATGCCCTTACGGATTCGAACACAACAAACACTCTCTGCGTGTCGTTGACGTACTTGAAAACGGAGTCGGACTTAACCTTACATACGAGGTGCGCGACGGAATCTTAAACCACAGAAGTGCGCTTATGCCCGAAACACTCGAAGGACTCACCGTAAGATTTGCGGATAAAATCGCATATATCAATCACGATATAGACGATGCATTGCGCGGAGGAATTATTTCGGAAGATATGATACCGAAAAGCTGTGCGGACGTTCTCGGTCAAACGCACGGCGAACGTATTAATACAATGGTATTGGACATGATAAATACAAAGCTTTCGCCATCTCCGGATATTAGGCGTGCGACAAGCGATTTGAGAAATTTCCTGTTTGAGAACGTATATATAGGCTCAAGCGCAAAGACGGAGGAATCAAAAGGCGAAGAGATAATCGCAAGGCTCTACGAATATTTTATCTCACACCCCGAAGAGCTTCCGGAAAACGAACAAACACTTTTGAAAAATTCGGATATACATCGTACCGTGTGCGATTATATAGCGGGAATGTCAGATGAATATGCCGTGGAAATGTTTAAAACAATATTTCTGCCTACGCCGTGGAAAATTAAGTAATAAAAAAATTTGGTTTCAAAAAAAGGATTTCGGGCATATTGTGTCGAATTGTATAAGTATACAGTTTTAATAATCGGTACAGATTATTGACAGGAGGCAGTAATGTATTACCCTGATGAACTTATAAACGAAGTTATTGCCGCAAACGACCTTGTGGATCTTGCTTCTTCATATATGAAGCTTTCGAGAAGCGGACGTACCTACAGGGGATTGTGCCCTTTCCACGGCGAAAAGACTCCTTCTTTTTATGTTTCGAGCGAAAAACAGCTGTATCATTGTTTCGGCTGCGGTGCCGGAGGTACGGTTCTTCAGTTTATAATGAATATTGAAAATCTTGATTTTATCGAAGCCGTGAAATTTTTGGCTCAAAGAGCGAAAATCGCACTTCCGGAGGGTGATGAAAACAGCGAGGATAACAGAATTTACAAACGCAGGCAGAGAATCTACGAAATGAATTCTTTTGCTGCAAAGCTGTTTAACAAAAACCTTTTTTCAAAGGAAAGCACAGCAGCGCAGCAATATCTTTTAAGCCGAAATCTGGACGAGAAAACCTCTCGGCATTTCGGGCTGGGCTATGCTCCGGAAAGCTTCGGATTCTTAACCGACGCTCTGATCGCAAACGGATTTACGGAAGAGGAACTTTTGGTTTCCGGTCTTGCGAAAAAAAGCGAAAAAAACGGCAAGCTTTATGATTTTTTCAGAAACCGTGTAATGTTTCCCATAATAGACGTAAGAGGAAACGTTGTGGCATTCGGTGGAAGAGTTATGGACGACAGTCTGCCGAAATACTTAAATTCTCCGGATACTCCCGTTTTCAACAAAAGCAAAACGCTTTTCGGACTCAACTTTGCAAAAAGAAATTGCAGTGAAAGGCTCATTCTCTGCGAGGGATACATGGACGTTATCGCCTTGCACAAGGCAGGCTTTACAAATGCGGTTGCGGCGCTCGGAACGGCATTTACGGAGGAGCACGCAAAGGTTATTTCGAGATATACGCCGGAAATCATTCTCTGCCACGACAGTGATTCGGCGGGCAGAAAGGCTACCGATGCCGCCCTTTCCATACTGAAAAAATTTAACATAAAAGCAAAGGTGCTGACGGTCAAAGGGGCGAAAGACCCCGACGAATTTATAAAGAAAAACGGCGGAGAAGCCTTTAAGGCACTCTTGCAGGACAGTCCCGGAAGCATTGATTACAAGATAGATAAACTCATGCATGAATACGATTTGACAAAATCCGATGAAAAAATAGAGCTTACGAACAAGCTCGCCGCACTCTTTGCGGAAATACCGAACCCGATTGAGCGTGAAGTATTAATCAAGGATTGTGCCAAAATGCTTGATATAAGCAGTGAAACCATAACTTCGCAGGTTAATTTCATAAAATCACGTAACGTAAAAAAAGAAGTTTCCAAAGAACTCCGACCGGTTGCGCCGAAAAAACGGACAGAGGATTTTACACTGCACAGCGAATGTGCGCTTCTTATGCTCATGACAGGTGAGAAAAGAATTTATCTTGCATACAAAGATAAAATATCACCGTCATTTTTCACTTCTTCGGCAGCGAAGCATTTCGCCGAAGAACTTTACAAATCATACGAAAGCAATGTAAACCCTGATTTGGCAATGCTTTTGTCGAGGCTTTCGCCGGAGGATGCAGCGGCGGTTTCCGCAGAAGCTTCGTCCGATATGCCGTACACTGACACTCTCCGTGCCGCAGAGGATATATACGGTGCACTGCTCAAAAAGCGTGATACTGCGGACAAAAAAGTCGAATCGGCAGATGAGCTTTCGGCTCTTTTGGAAAGAATGAAAAAGATAAAAAACAAATGATATTCCCTTAGGAGGTTATTTAATGGATATAAACGATAAAAAAGCCCAGGCGGTTTTGAAGCTTTTTGAATTAGGCAAGAAAAAAGGCGTGCTTTCTTACAAGGAAATTGAGGACGCCCTCTGCGACTGCGAGATTGATGCGGAAGCAATGGAAAACATCTATCAAAAGCTTGAAAACGACGGCATCGAGGTTGTTGCAAATCTTGAAAAAGAGCTCGAAGAAATTCAGATGAGCGGCGAAGAAAAGATTGACTTAACTTTGCCTGAGGGTATAGGTATGGACGACCCCGTGAGGATGTATTTGAAAGAGATAGGGAACGTTCCGCTTCTCACAACAGATGATGAAAATGACCTTTCAAACCGCATAATAGCCGGTGACAACTCCGCAAGAAAGAAGCTTGCCGAAGCGAACCTGAGGCTTGTTGTCAGCATAGCGAAAAGATATGTCGGCAGAGGAATGCAGTTCCTTGATTTGATTCAGGAGGGCAATCTCGGACTTATAAAAGCGGTTGAAAAATTCGACCCCACAAAAGGATATAAATTCTCAACGTATGCGACATGGTGGATAAGGCAGGCGATTACACGCGCCATTGCCGACCAGGCAAGGACAATACGAATCCCCGTGCATATGGTGGAAACGATAAACAAGCTTTTGAGAGAATCAAGACGTCTGCTCCAGGAACTCGGCCGTGAGCCTACGGCGGAGGAGCTTGCAAAAGAGCTTAATATGTCTTACGACAAGGTGCGTGAAATCATGAAGATTTCGCTCGAACCGGTTTCGCTCGAAACGCCTATCGGCGAGGAAGAAGACAGCCACCTCGGCGACTTCATTCCTGATGATGACGCTCCGGCACCGTCCGAAGCGGCTTCATATATGCTGCTCCGTGAGCAGCTGACAGACGTACTCGATACGCTTACGCCGAGGGAATCGAGAGTTCTAAAGCTCCGCTTCGGTCTTGAGGACGGCAGAGCCCGTACTCTGGAGGAAGTCGGCAAGGAATTTAACGTAACCCGTGAGCGCATACGTCAGATTGAAGCAAAGGCACTCAGAAAGCTGCGCCACCCGAGCCGCAGCAAAAAACTCAAAGATTACCTTTAATACCGGCATTATTTGCCCTGCATAGATGAATTATCTGGGGCAAGGAACGGAGATTATTATGGAAAAATGCTCTGAATATCGTCTTAAACCGGACAGCAGTATATTTATACATCATACTGAAACGCTTGACGACAATCCCACAGGCGTACTCCATTCGCACAGAGAATATGAGATATTCATTCTGAACAGCGAAAGCGCCGTGTTTCACGTCGAGGGTATGCACTATGAGCTGAAAAAAGGCGATATAATGATATTCAACAGCAAGGAGTTTCACCGCATAGAATATGATACCTCGAAACTTTACGAAAGGTGCGTCATTCATTTCATGAAAGAACCGCTGCTTTCGTATGCACGTGATGAATTTGATATTTTCAAGGCTTTTGAAAACCGTTCTCCCGGCATATACAATCATATTCCGTCGGAACTTGCGGAAGCCGAAAATATTGCTTGGTATTTTGATGAAATCCACAAAGCTTTTTCCGAGAACAAAAGCGGAAACACGCTGATGATAAAATGTCTGCTTGTGCAGATGCTTATCAAAATAGGCAGAGCGGTAAACATCGCCGTCAGAGAAAACGACATCTCCAAATCCGATAAAAAAATAGGCGAAATACTTAAATATATAAATGAAAATCTTTCGTCGGAGCTTTCTCTCGATACATTATCCGAGAAGTTTTTCATAAGCAAATATTATCTGTCGCATTTGTTCAAACAATGCACGGGATATTCCGTCAATCAATATATTACATATAAGCGTGTGCTTCTCGCAAGCGAACTTATAAGCGACGGATTTTCTGCCGGCTATGCCTGCGAATTTGTCGGTTTCAACGACTACTCGAATTTTTATAAGACTTATAAAAAAATTATGAATTGTTCACCGTCAAGCAAAATTCAATAAATATAACACAGTTGTTGAAAACTATAGAAATTATTTCAAAAAACTATTGCATTTTACAAAAAAATGTGGTATAATAAAAACGTACAATTAATAACGGAAAACTAATGTACAGTTAAATAACGGAAAGCTAACACTTTCTTTATTATAATAAATTAAAGCGTTGATGAAGAAAAGTAAGTATATGCGAAAGCAAAGAGAAGCGGCGTCATCGGCTGGAAGCGCTGCCGCAGGTAGTATATACCGAAGTTCCCTTCGGAGTGCATTTCTGAACATCAAAGTAGGTTATGCCGGGTGAGAACCGTTATATTCTCGAATTGAGTGCCGATTTTTCGGAATCTGGGTGGTACCGCGGAGAGTTTAAGTCCTTTTCGTCCCTGCATTGGGAGAAAAGGACTTTTTTAATTTTACAAAGAAAGGATTTGATAACGTGAAAGAAATGCTTGAAAAAATCAAACGCTTTGCCGAAAACGAGATTTCGGAGCTGAACATAGGCGAAAGAGAAAGTGCGGCAAAGCTTGAAGCATTGAGGATTAAATATCTCGGAAAAAAGGGCGAGCTTACGGCTGTTTTGAGAGGTATGGGTTCATTGAGTGCGGAAGAACGTCCGAAAATAGGGCAGATTGCAAACGAAGTTCGTGCCGTTATTGAAGAAAACATTGAGAAAACAAAAAAGATTATCGAGAAAAAGGAGCTTGAAGCACGCATTGCCGACGAAACGCTGGACGTTACTCTGCCGGGCAAAAAAGTAAGTGCAGGAAAACGTCATCCGCTTTCGCAGGTATTGGACGAGCTTGAAGACATTTTCATAGGACTCGGATTCAGCATTGCCGAAGGTCCGGAGGTGGAGCTTGATTATTACAACTTTGAGGCTCTTAACATACCGAAAGACCACCCGGCAAGAGATACGCAGGATACTTTTTATATCGACGACAACACAGTTCTCCGTACACAGACCTCCCCTATGCAGATTCGTGTAATGGAAAACACAAAACCGCCGATAAGAATACTTGCTCCGGGACGTGTTTACCGTTCCGATACGGCAGACGCAACACACAGCCCGGTATTCCACCAGATTGAAGGACTTGTTGTCGACAAAGGCGTAACAATGGCAGACCTTAAAGGCACGCTTGATTTGTTCGCAAAAAAGCTTTACGGTGAAAACACCGTAACCCGTTTCCGTCCGCATCATTTCCCGTTCACGGAACCGTCCGCAGAAGTTGATATAATGTGCTTCAAATGCGGCGGCAAAGGCTGTCCGCTCTGCAAGGGCGAGGGCTGGATTGAGATTCTCGGCGCAGGTATGGTTCACCCCAAGGTGTTGGAAAACTGCAATATTGACCCGAACGTATACAGCGGATTCGCTTTCGGAATCGGTCTTGAAAGAATTGTAATGAGAAGATTTGACATAAACGATATTCGTATGTTCTTCGAAAACGATATTCGTTTCTTAAAACAGTTCTAAGGAGGGGAAAAGCATGAAAGTTTCAATGAAATGGCTGAATGATTATGTAAATATATCCGATATTGCTCCGCACGATTTCGGAGAAGATATGACGATGTCCGGCTCTAAAGTCGAGAGCGTTGCAAGCAGCGGAGATGAGATTAAAAAAGTTGTTGTGGGCAAAATTCTTTCGAGAGAACACCACCCCGACGCAGATAAGCTTCAGATATGTCAGGTTGACGTAGGCGAAGAAACGATTCAGATTGTAACCGGTGCAGCAAATATAAACGACGGCGACCTTGTTCCCGTTGCTCTGCACAAATCCACACTGCCCGGCGGCGTAAAGATTACGAGAGGAAAACTCAGAGGGGTTATGTCGAACGGCATGATGTGTTCGCATGAGGAACTCGGAATGGAACTCGGTGATTATGCCGGTGCGTGCGAAAACGGTATACTGATAATAAAAGAGGACGTTAAGCCGGGTACAGATATTAAAGACGTATTGAACCTTAACGAAACGGTAGTTGAATTTGAAATAACTTCTAACCGTGCGGATTGCTTCAGCGTAATAGGACTCGCAAGAGAAGCCGCCGTAACCTACGGCAGACCGCTCACCGTAAAAAAACCGGAGGTTCACCCCGTAGGCGGAAACGCAGCGGATATGATTTCAATAGACGTGCGTGACACCGAGCTTTGTCCGAGATATGCCGCACGCATAGTCAAGAACGTTAAAATTGCTCCGTCACCGGAATGGATAGCGGAACGCCTTAAAAGTGCCGGTGTGCGTCCGATAAACAACGTAGTTGATATAACAAATTTCGTTATGCTCGAATACGGTCAGCCGATGCACGCTTTCGATTTAAATTATCTTGAAGGCGGTAAAATCATCGTGCGCCGTGCGGAGGATTCGGAAGAAATAGTCACGCTCGACGGCGAAAAGAGAATTTTAAACAGTTCCATGCTCGTTATTGCGGACGGCAAAAAGCCTGTTGCCGTTGCCGGCGTTATGGGCGGAGAAAACTCCGAAATAACGGACGATACAAAAACAATTCTTTTTGAATGTGCAAACTTCAACGGTTCAAGCGTTCGTATGACGGCGAAAAAACTCGGTCTGCGAACGGAAGCTTCTTCAAGATACGAAAAAGGACTTGACCCGAATATGATAGAGGATGCCGTAAACCGTGCCTGCGAGCTTATGGAAATGCTCGGTGCGGGTGAGGTTGTTTCCGGTATCGTTGATGTAAATAATTCCAAGACAGAACCGAGAAAAATTCCGTTCGTACCGGAAAACATAAATAAATTCCTCGGCACGGATATTGACAGGGGTTTCATGGTAAAAACCCTCGAAAGCCTTGATTTCGCTGTTGACGGAGATATATGTATTCCTCCTTCTTACAGAGGCGACATAATAGGCACTGCCGACGTTGCGGAGGAAGTTGCCAGAATATACGGCTACGACAAAATCCCGATGACACTGCTCAGCGGTGAATCTGTTATCGGCGGCAAAACATTCTCGCAGAAAACAGAGGACAAAATAAAAGATATTCTTGTCGGCGCAGGCGGATACGAGATAATGACATATTCGTTCACAAGTGCAAAGACATTCGATATGCTTTCGCTTCCTCAGGATTCCGAAATGCGTAATGTAATAAAGATACTGAATCCTCTCGGCGAGGAAACCTCCGTAATGAGAACAACGACAATAGGTTCTATGCTCGAAACCCTTTCGAGAAACTACAACAACAGAAACACCGCCGCAAAGCTTTTTGAAATAGGAAGCGTATATATTCCGACGGAAGAGGGCAAACTGCCAAACGAGGACAAGAAAGTTACAATAGGCATTTACGGTGACGTGGATTTCTACGATTTGAAAGGCATGACGGAAGAGCTGTTCGACGGTCTGTGCGTTCGCAAGATAAAATACACTGCTGATAAAGCAAACGTTATGTTCCACCCCGGCAGATGTGCGGACGTCTATATAGGCGGTGCAAAAGCCGGTGTAATGGGCGAAATTCATCCGCTTGTATGCGCAAACTACGACATTCCCGTAAAGGTATATATTGCCGAGATTGATTTGAACACAATTCTCGAAAATATAGATACCGAAAAGAAATACAATGGGTTGCCGAAGTTTCCTGCCGTATCGAGAGACCTTGCCATAGTTGTCGGCAGAGATGTTC
Organism: uncultured Clostridia bacterium; assembly: GCA_934792465.1. Taxonomy (GTDB): domain Bacteria; phylum Bacillota; class Clostridia; order RUG12999; family RUG12999; genus CAKVOK01. The sequence continues at coordinate 15,652 of CAKVOK010000031.1, forward strand.
CGGCAGGCGACATTGAAGAGCTTATACGCAAAGGCTGCGGAAGCATTCTTGAAGAATTAAAGCTGTTTGATGTTTACACAGGTGATAAAATTGCCGCTGACAAAAAATCGGTTGCCTATGCGCTCACATTAAGAAGCGAATCCGGCACACTGAAAGATGATGAGATAAGCGCTGTTATGAATAAAACAATTAAGCTTATCGAAGAAAAACTCGGCGGTATGCTTCGTGCATAAAATATTAGGGCTGCAGAAAAATTCTGCAGCCCGTAATTTTTTAACCTATTTTTTCTTTCAAGAATTCTATCGCTTTTTTTATGTCGGCTTCCGGAGTAGCGCCGCATTCACGCTCAATTGTTAAAAATCCGCTCCAGCCTATGTCTTTAAGCAACTTTATATATCTGTCAAAATCAACGCTGCCCTCGCCCAGAGGAACTTCCTTGAAATATTCAATCTTTTCAATTTCATTATGCTTAATATGTCCGTATATGATTTCCGGATTTGTCTTGTGCAGCATGATTCCGTCTTTCGCATGAGTATGTACGATATAATCTTTCAGAATTTCCGCACTTTCAACCGGGTCCTCGCCTATAACCATAGCAAGGTTTGCAGGGTCGAAGTTTACACGAACGGCTCTTGCGGAAAGATTGTCGAGAAATCCTTTCAGACGCTTTGCCGGTTCCGGACCTGTTTCAATGGCAAAATATGCACCCATATTATCGCCGTATTCGGCAAGCTCGTTGCAGGCTTCGGACATTATCTTGCGCGTATCGTTCATTTCTTCGGGAACAACGCCGATATGCGTAGTAACAACGTTTGCGCCGAGTTCAAGCGCCAAATCCATAATTCTTTTTGACTTTTCAATTTTTGCTTTGTTTTCCTCTGCCGTGCGGAATCCCTTGCCGAGGTCTCCGCAGATTGCGGAAATAACAAGTCCGTTTGATTTTATCATATCACGCACTTCGCTGATTTTCTCCGCCGTCATATTTTCCGGAGCAAGCTCTCCGTCCGTTGCATACATCTGCACACCCTCTGCGCCGAGTGCCGCAGCTTTTTCAATTCCGCCTCTGATTCCGCAGCGGAAAGATTCTACCATTGCGCCTATCTTTAATTTACCCATTATTATCATTCCTTTCTGTGCATAAAGCACAAAATTTATAAATGCTCAAACTTATTATACAACATTTATAAAACTTTGTAAAGGTTCAAAATTGCTCGGAAATAGCACAATTTTGCTTTTTCATGCAAAACAAAGGAGCTGCGGCGAAATGAAAAGCATTTTACCGCTGCTCCTCTTAAAGATTACCTGATTAATCTTCGAAATCAAAGAAATCCTTATTTCTTTCTTTAAAGATTTCGTACACGCTGTCCAAAATTATTTCGTCGGTAACAGTGAGAAGAGAATCGTCTTCTTCCGTTTCGCCCTCTTCGATTTTCATAATAACAACGCTGTCGTCCTCGCCTTCCGCAACGGGAAGCATAACAAGGTAATGGTCACCCTCGTATTCAATATTGTCAAGGAAATCAAATTCCGCTTCGTTGCCGTCCTCGTCGGTAAGTATTACGGAAGTTGCCTCTTCTTCAATATTTTCGTCGTCCATAGGAGTGTTTTTGATTTCGTTATCCATGGAGCATTCTCCTTTCAAATTAATTATTTTTGACCGTATGTATTAATTTATACGGCTTCTTTTTATGATAATCTTTCTGCATTATACAGAAAAAATTAAACAACCTATAACATATTACTTTTTATCCAGATATGACTGAAGCAGAATCGTTGCGGAAACCGTATCAACAACATTTCTGCGCTTTTTGCTGCCGTTCATATCCACTGTATTAAGTATTTCGTGCGCCATAACCGTGGAAAGCCGTTCGTCGATAAATTCATGCGGAACACCGCACAGTGCCGTCAGTTTTTCGGCAAATTCCCGCACCAATTCCGCCATTTCTCCCTCGCTGCCGTCCATATTTTTCGGCAGACCGAAAAGAATCAAATCCGGTTTTTCCTCCGCTATCGCTTTATTTATCTTTTCAAGCTGTATCCTGAAATTCTTTTCATGAACCGTTTCGAGAGGTACGGCAAGTATACCGAGTGCGTCGCTTACGGCACAGCCTATACGTGCTTTGCCGTAGTCCATACAAAATATTTTCATATTATAACCGTTATCTCCTTTCGCTAAAGGTTGAAAGAAAATTGTTCAGATTGCCGTCTTGCAGTGAGCGGTGCCGTACAAAAAGGCACTGTCCGAACAAAAGACGGTAATATGGGCAATTTTATTCAAGCTTTCCCTCCATAAGCTTAACCGCAAGTTCTGCCGTATGCCGAGAACTTGCGTGCAGCTCTGCAGCCTTTTCCGCAAGCTGTTCCGATATTTCTTCACGATTTTTAACAAGCTTATCTATAACGGATTTGTAATCGCCGCCGCAGAGCGAACGTGGGTCGAGGTAATACGGCATATCTATGTTCCGCAGAAAACTGCTTATTTTCGGGTCGTAGGATATACCGACAACGGGCACTTTGCAAAGCACCGCATATATACACAGATGAAGTCTTACGGAAACCGCAATTTCGCTCTTTTCCACAAGGCTTATTATAGTGCCTATATTAAGTCGTCGGCTTATAAACTTGCCCGGTGTTTTCATTTCCTTTACAATGCTTCGTGCGAACGATGCGTCATACGGATAGTGCATAGGTACAAAAACAGGAATAAGTCCGTGTTTTTCATATATATAATCCGCCATTTCCGCACATGCCTCCACAAATCCCTCCGGAGCGTGTTCCCATTTTCTCACCGATATACAAGCGTATTTTTCTTTAATGCCGGCATTTTCCAAAATCTGTTCCGCACCTTCCTGGTCTTTCAAATCAAGTGAAAATACAGGGTCTGCGGTAACAACTGCCTTAGCGGTATCAACCCCGAACTTTTTCAGTTCTTCCAGCGAATCCGCATCACGCAGAGTAATAAGGTCCGCACGGTTCAGCACCTTTTTCGCAAGCTTTTTATTAAACCCTCTGTTCACCGGTCCTATACCGTTTGCGTAAAGCATAACCGGCTTGTGCAGCCTTTGAGCCATGCGTGTTATATAAAGATAATACAGAATCGATTTTGTACTTGTGATGTCCTGAATAAGGCTTCCGCCGCCCAAAATGAAAAGCTTGGAATTTTTTATAGTCTTTCTAACGGCGAATACATGGTAGCGCTGTGTGGAATCTACCTTATATATATCTTTCGTTTCTTTCGGGCTCATGGAAAGCGCATTTATTCTGGCATCCGGCTTCATATTTCTTATTGTGCGCACGATTGCGTGCAGCAGCGCATCGTCACCGCTGTTTTTAAATCCGTAATATCCGAGTATCGTCGCATCATAGTCAAAATCTTTTATACCGAGCTTGTAAAGCTTGAGTGCGTCACGTGTCATGCGCTCGAGCGAATAATGCTCTTTCACCGTGTTTCTGCCGTATGCTCCGAGTATTCTGCGTTCATGCTCGTCCATGTTCAAAACGGTTATAATATCCTCTTTGAATTTTTCGTCAAGTATAGGCATACAGCCTCGGCAGGTGAAATTATTCGATATTGCAAGCTCCGTCTTGCTACTGTCGTAAATGCCTATGTACCCTTCCGCACCGGCAATTATAACAGGCTTCGCCATAGCCATGGACTCCAGTATTGCCCTCGCAACACCGAAGCTCGCCGTAGCAACCGAAAGCAGGCGGTTTACATCTGTTCTTGCGCCTGTGGAAACAACGGCTTTTCTTTTCAGACGTGCATTTATATTATTGGCTTTAAGGCATATTTCATCATGCATATTTCCGTCGCCTATGATAAGCAGTTCAAGACCCGGAACTTCCTTTTCAATATCTTCAAACATATCGAGAAGCTTCATAAGCGGCTGACATACGTCATCATTAAGTCTGCTCATATACACAAGGCGTTTCGCCGCCGGATTCATACCGAGTTCGCCCACCACATCTCCGTAATCGTTTTCGGGTGAAAATTTATCTGTATCTATTCCGTTTACGCTGACAAGGATATTGCTTTCTTTAACTTTGTATGCGTTCATCAGATAATCTTTAATATCATTGCTGACCGCTATGCTGAAATCCCCCCAGTTTGTAAGCTGCTTGATTCCCGGGGCGGTCGAGTATATTCCATGTACGCTTGTAACGAAATTGAATTTAACCTTGCGGCGCACAAGACCGCAGATAAATGCCGGTATTCTCGCATGAGCATGAACAATATCCGGTTTCTCGGTAATAATTACGTTTTTCAGGATTTTATATGCCTTGTGCATATCAGAAATATTTCTTTTCTTCATCGGAGCTTCATAAAACTTTATTCCGCAGGAAGTAATCTCTTTTACGTATGCGCCGCCGGCAGACACGATAATTATATCGTGTCCCAGATTTTTAAGCTGTTTTGAAAGCTCCACAACGTGAGTTTCCGCACCGCCTATATCAAGTCCCATAAGTGTCATAAGTATTTTCATATGTATGCATATCCTTTGTATTTATTGTATGTGTATATATTTCGTTATTTACTGCTGCTACCGCAACCATGTCGTTAAGGTTAGGGCACCAGCCTCCTGCATATATTCTTTCAAGACCGCAAGCGGTCGCAGAAAGCAATATACATAACCTTTGAAGAAAAGCGTCAGCTTTTCGTTATTTTAATTGTACATGTATATTTAACCAGGAAGTAAAAATGCTTGCTCGCAAGGGCATTTTTACGACACCGTCAATAATGCAGCCGTACGTTAGTGCGGTTAGGGCGCCAGCCCGTGTGACTTGCATCGCAAGCCTCCTGCATATATTATACCATATTTCGCATACAAATTTCAAGCTATTTTGTAAAAAATATTATTTTTTCGAAATATTATGCAGCTTCGGACGGAAAAACACAGGATGTCTTTCCGTCCGAAGTGCTCTACTCCGCTTTTTTCATAAAAGGAAAGCATGGAAATATTTTCGGTTTTTCCATGTCGTATGACCGCTCGGCATACTTTTTCAGCAAATATTTGTAATTGAGTTCCGCCGCACGCTTCTCGTAAATATAATAATCTACGAGGTCGCTGTCCGATACGGTGTTGAACCCTGCCGATACTGTTGAAAGATGGTTTTTCGCATTGTCGATAAGTTCAAGCAAATCATCCCTTTCCTTTGTCAGACGCTTGTACTTCTTTAAAAGATTAACTTTGTTGAATATTTCCATGAAATCACTTCCTTTATATTCATTATACGGCGAAACATATACATTTATACTCTGCACGCAATATTTTTTTCAGATTAAATTCCTCCGTGTCTTTCAGAGAATCTATTTTTTCATTTAAACGTATGAGCGAAATTTTAAGTCCGCTCTTATTTCTCTGATTATACAGCTCACGGGCAATCCAAAGCTCGTCCTCAACATCTTTTATAAGCTTCTGGTCTATGAACGCACAAAAAACAATCCCTTTCTTATCAAGCTCGTTTTTCACGGTATCAAGCTTTTCGGGGATATTCGTATATTCCGAATTGACGCAGTAATAAGCTTCCGACACGGCAGTATTCATTTTCTTCACGGAATTTTTCAGAAAATTCACATATATGCAGCTGCCTATAATGAGAATAACAAGCAGTATGGCAACAATTTTGATTTTTTTCATATCTTACTCCTTCATCTGATAATAGAAATTTCCGCAGGTATCGTATATGGCAAAAAGTACGTTTTCTTCCGAAAGAATGCCTTTGTTTTTCAGTTTTTTCATAAGCTTGCTTTTTTCGAGTCCGCAAGTCTTGAGAGCCTGTTCGTCTATCTTTCCGTCGGAAATAACTATATGCGGATACCCCTCCGGTTTTATCTTCAGATTAATGTCCTGCGCCGTCAGCGGCCGATTTGCGGATTTTGGGATAACACTTAAATTGCCGCTGTTTTCAAGAATGGCATATTCAATCTCCCGTATATCCGAATAGCCGGCGAGCCTAAGCTCCTGCATAACATCGTCTATATTGTATCTTGTTGATTTCAGTGCCTTATAAAGCAATTTGCCATCGGAAATCAGGATAACCGGATTCCCCTGCATAAGGTTGCGCAGCTTTTTCGATTTCATCTCCAAAACGGAAAAAACAATTTCTATGCACAAAAGCGTAATAATCGGCACTACGCAATTCATCAGCGGCAAATTCATATCCTGCATCGAAACGGCGGCAAGTTCCGACAAAAGCAGCACAACCACAAATTCCGTAGGGTCCAGCTGTCCCACCTGCTTTTTGCCGAGTATGCGCATGACCGCAATCAGAAGAAGATATAAAAACAATGTACGTATCATATTTGTAACCATCTATAACCAACCTTCTCTTTTTGTTCATATATTGCTCAAATTTTGTCAAAAGATACGGTCTTTTTGAAATGAAAATGAAAATATATTACATTTGTATAAAATTTTCATAAAATTTTAGTTAATTTTTTATGAAAAAACTATTGCAATTTTATTGATATTGTTGTAAAATATATGTATAGTGGTGTGAAGTGGATAGAAAGTGGTAACAAAGTGGATTGATTTTGATTGAAAGTGAGGGGATGTGCCATGTTTTCTAACAGCTACAATCACAGTGTGGACAACAAAGGCAGATTTATAATGCCCTCAAAATACAGGGAGCAGCTCGACGGTCGCTGCTGCGTTACACGCGGCATGGACGGAAACTGCCTGTATATATACAAAATCGAGGATTGGACAGACTTTGTTACAAGGCTTCGCCAGCTTCCGAGCAGCAAAAAAGAAGTAAGATTTCTGCAAAGACATTTTCTCGAATTTGCGGAAACTGTGGAGATAGACAAACAAGGCCGCTGCCTTTTGCCGGCAGGTCTTAGAGAATATGCCGATATTACGGGCGAAATAAAGCTTGTGGGAATGGACAACAAAATCGAGCTTTGGAGCATGGAAAACTGGAGCCGCTTCAACGAAGCCGAAAGCTACGATGCCGGAGAAATTGCCGAAACAATGGATTTTGTTATATAAATGGAGATTGCTATGGAATTTAAACATAAACCCGTTTTGTTTGACGAATGTATGGGAATGCTTGACGTTTCACAGGACAAGCTTTATATGGACGGAACCCTGGGCGGCGGCGGTCATTCCGAGGGAATACTCGAACGAGGCGGTCGGCTTATCGGCGTAGACCGTGATTCGGAGGCGATTGCGGCAGCGAAAAAACGGCTCGAACGCTTCAGAGACAGAGCAACATTTGTAAAAAGCAATTACGCTGATGTGAAAACCGTGCTTGAAACCCTGGATATACCGAACATCGACGGAGCATTGCTCGACCTCGGCGTATCGTCTTATCAACTGGACAATCCCGAAAGAGGATTCAGCTATATGCACGATGCAAGACTCGATATGCGAATGAACAGGGACGACCCCGTAAGCGCATATGAAATAGTAAACGAATACAGCGAAGAACAGCTGAGCCGTATAATATACGAATACGGTGAGGAACGCTGGGCAAAGCGGATAGCACGCTTCATATCCGAGGAGCGAAAAAAAGCACCGCTTGAAACAACCTTTCAGCTTGAAAGCATTATAAAAGCGGCAATACCGCAGGCGGCAAGAAAAAACGGTTCGCACCCTGCAAAACGCACGTTTCAGGCAATACGGATAGAAGTAAACGGAGAACTCGAAAAGCTGAAAAAAGCACTTGAAGATATCTTCGATTCTTTAAGCAGCGGCGGAAGATTCGCCGTAATAACCTTTCACTCGCTGGAAGACAGAATTGTAAAAGAAACATTTGCCTCTTTCCTCGGAGGCTGCACCTGTCCAAAAGAATTTCCGATATGCGTATGCGGAAACAAACCGAGAGGAAAACTCATAAACCGCAAACCGATTACGGCAAGCGAAACGGAGCTTGAAGAAAACCCGAGAAGCAGGAGTGCAAAACTCAGAGGAATAATAAAACTATAAAACAAAAGGAGCGGAAAGAATGTTATCACTATTGAAAGAAAAACATGCTTGTATAATTAAAACTGTTATGTGTCTTGCCGCTTTGGCGGCAATCGCCGTTACGGTATTTTGGTTGGTATGCCGTCTGTCAGATAAAAAAGATTAAAAATCATACAAAGGAGATAATACAATGCAAGATAATTTAGCCAGAAAGCTGCCCGTACAGCAGCCGCAGACCAGACCGCAGAAGCAGACGCAAAAACGCACTGCTCCGGCAAAAAAAGCAAACACGGCATTTTGTATCAGAATTTCTTTGTTATGTATGGCTGTATTCGGACTTTCCATGATACTTATGTCACGATACGCTTATATAAACGAGCTTGAACGTGAGATTTTAAGAGCAAGCAGCAAATATGAAGCCTTAAGCTCCGAAAACATCACAAGAGAAGCTCAGCTCAAACAAAATATAGATATAGACGAAGTGGAAAAAGTGGCAACGGAAAAACTCGGCATGGTTAAACCGGGGAAAAATCAAGTTGTACATATAGATGTTCCCGTGAAAGACGCTTCGGATTTGAACGAAAACACGAAAAAGGGAATAAATACTGTTATTGCCGAAAAAATAAACAACTTAATGGCATATTTGCATTAAAATTACATTATAATTAATATAGCGGCCGAGCGGTTAAAACGTCGGCTTGACATTTCAGGTTTTCATACGTGGAAGCCGGCGATTAAAATGGTGAGGTCTTTGTTTGTCCTTGCCATTCTCTCATAATTTGAAAAGATTTGATTTGTTAAGAGGTGGAAGAATTGGCTGCAAGAAAAAAGAAAAAATCAAGCATAAAAAACAGAATGATAGCATATACGGTGACGATTTCCATAATATTCTCCGCACTTGCCGTGCGCATAGCGTATATTCAGTTTGTACACGGCGAAGAATATTCTCAGGCGGTACTCGACCAGCAGACAAAGGAAAAAGAAATCACACCCAGAAGAGGTACCATATACGACTGCAACGGCAAAGAGCTTGCCGTAAGCGCAAGCGTGGACACTGTGGTTATAGACCCTGTAAAGATAGAAAAAAACGGTAACGGCGCAAGCGTTAAAAACGTTTTGTGTGAGGTTCTCGGTGTGGACGGCGAGATTCTCGACAAAGCACTTGCAAAAAAATCGAGATTTGAATACATAAAGAAAAGAATAGATGCGGAGCAATCGCAAATTCTGCGTAACTATCTCGATGGTAAGGACGAAAACGGAAAGAAGTTTTCCGAAAAAGAGAAAAAGCTCTATAACATAACGGGCGTTGATTTGATTTCCGACACGAAAAGATACTATCCATACGGAAAATTGGCGGCTCAGGTTATAGGAACGATAGGTTCTGACAATCAGGGACTTGAAGGGCTCGAACTCGTATACGACGACTATCTGAAAGGTCAGGTCGGCAAAATCGTAAAATCCCAGCCGAATACGGAAGAAAAAAGTTTTGACTATGAGAAATATTACGATTCAAAGGCAGGCAACAGTCTAACGCTTACGATAGACGAATCCATTCAGCGAATAGTCGAAAAATGCCTTGACGAGGCAGCTATAGAAAACAAGGCGGCAAAAGGTGCCTGCGCCGTGGTTATGGATCCGTACAGCGGTGCGGTACTGGCAATGGCAAACAGTCCGTCTTACAACCTCAACGAGCCTTTGGAAATAACCGACGAGGAAACTCTCGAACAGTTAGATAAACTCAAAGGCGATGAATACAACAAATATTATGTTGAAGTCACATCGAAAATGAAACGAAACAAACCTGTTGTAGATACATACGAACCGGGTTCGACATTCAAGCTGATAACTTGTGCGATGGCACTCGAAGAAAACGTTACAACACTCGAGGATCATTATTCATGCAGCGGCAGCCTGACTGTTGGCGGCAGAAACATTCATTGCTGGAAAACAGCCGGACACGGCGGTCAGACATTCATGAAAGGGCTTGTAAACTCCTGCAACCCCGTGCTGATGAGCGTAGGCGCAAAGATAGGCAAAGAAAACTTCATAAAGAATTTCAAAATGTTCGGATTCAGAGAACCTACGGGTCTTGATTTTCCGGGCGAAGCGGTAGGTTCTTTCCACAATGAGGAAAAATTCAGCACAGTAGACCTTGCGGTATCGTCATTCGGTCAGAGTTTCCAGGTAACTCCGCTGCAAATGATAACGGCGATTTCATCGCTTATAAACGGCGGCACGCTGTATAAGCCATATCTTGTAAAGGAAATAAAAGCAGCGGACGGCAGCGTTATAAAATCACGTCAGCCGGAGGTTATACGTCACACGGTTTCAAAAGAAACAAGCGAAAAAATGAAAAACGTTATGGAAACCGTTGTTGTGGAATCCGGAAGTACAGCCGCAGTAAAAGGCTACAGAATCGGCGGAAAAAGCGGAACAAGTGAAAAAATCCCCAGAGGAAGCGGAAAATATATCGGTTCTTTCGTGGGAGCCGCTCCGATAGACGACCCGAAAATAATATGTATGGTAATACTTGACGAGCCTATGGGCGAAAACTATTACGGCGGCGTTATCTCCGGTCCCGTTGCCGGAAAGATAATGAGCGAGGTTTTGCAGTATTACGGAATAGAACCGAAATACACCGAAGAAGAACTCAAAGAAATAGATACAACAGTTCCCGACGTTCTGACAAAGGAAATCGATAATGCGAAGAATGCGGTAAAGGGATTTTCTCTTGTGCCGGCGGTACGCGGCAGCGGCAGCCAGGTAATCAGCCAGGAGCCCGCACCGGGAACAAAGGTAAAAAGCGGTTCTACCGTTATTCTATATACCGGCAGCAAAGAAGAAACAAAAAAAGTAAAAGTGCCGAACGTTATAGGAAAAACAGCGGAAGAAGCAAATAAGGATATAACAAACGCCGGTCTTACGGTAAAGGTTACGGGAAAGAAAAACGATAAACGCTCCGTTGTATCTCAGCAGAATCCGCCGCCGGACGCATTGACGGACGAGAAAGGCACAGTTGAGATAACGATGCAGGAAAAGTCAGAAGAATAGGCAGGTGCTTAACTTGAAACTAAACGAAATTATAAATTTGCTGCCGGCAGAGCTTGTCTGCGGCAGCGGAGATATACAGATAACAGGCATAACAAACAATTCCCGAAACGTGAAAGAGGGATACCTCTTCATATGTATAAAAGGATTTAAAACAGACGGGCATAAATACATTGCGGACGCCGTAAAAAACGGTGCTGCCGCAGTTGCCGTAACGGAAGATGCCGAGTGCTTCGGCGCAGCCGTTATTAAGGTGGGCGACGCAAGAATATTCATGGCACAGGCAAGCTGCATACTCTACGGCAATCCGAGCCACAAAATGAAAATGATAGGCGTAACCGGTACGAACGGCAAAACCACGGTAACGACGCTTATCAAAAACGTACTTGATTTCACCGGCGAAAAAACGGGACTTATCGGCACAAACGAAACCGTAATCGGCAGTGAAAGACTGCCTGCCGAGCATACAACTCCCGAATCCTGCGATTTGCAGCGCATACTCGCCGAAATGGTTGAAAAAGGCGTTAAATACTGCGTTATGGAGGTTTCCTCCCATGCGCTGGAGCTTCACAGAATAGATGGCACGCGCTTCGACATAGGCATATTTACAAACCTGACGCATGACCATCTCGATTTGCACGGAACTATGGAAAATTACCTGAACGCCAAGGCAAAGCTTTTCGATATGGCGGAAATCGGCATAATCAATACGGACGACAGCTATGCAAACAGACTTAAAATCAAGAACAAAATAACTTATTCTATAGATTCCGATTCGGATTACAAAGCTTATGACATAAACCTTTCCGAAAGAGGGGTCATATATAAGGTAAATAATCTCGATGTGCGTGTATTGCTGCCCGGAAGATTTTCGGTATACAACAGCGTTGCGGCGATAGCGGCACTCAAAACGCTCGGAATCAATGATGACAAAATCCTAAAAGGACTTATGGTGGCAAGAGGTGCGAAAGGCAGAGCCGAAATAGTTCATATAAACAAGCCTTACAAAGTAATGATAGATTTTGCACATACTCCGGACGGTCTTTACAATATACTTTCGACGGTTAAGGAATTTTGCAAGGGCAGGCTTATAACCGTTTTCGGAGCGGCGGGTGACCGTGACAGCGAGAAACGTCCCGAAATGGGCGAAATCGTAGGGAAATATGCGGATTTTGCAATAATAACTTCGGATAATCCGGCAAGTGAAAATCCTGCCGACATCATAAAGCAAGTCGAATCCGGAATGAAAAAAACTTCGTGCAAATATATATGTATCGAGGACAGGAAACAGGCGATACACTATGCAATGGATATGGCACATGAAAACGATTTTCTTCTCCTCGCCGGAAAGGGACACGAAACGTATCAGATAATGTCAGACGGCAAGCATCCGTTTTCGGAAAGCCAAATCGTAAAAGAATATGCGGAAAGATAAAGAAAACCAAGGAGAGATTAATATATGAATATCACCTACTTATTATGTCTTATATCGTCTTTTGTAATATCGGCGGCTCTCGGCCCCGTTCTCATACCGTTTCTGCACAAGCTGAAATTCGGTCAGGAGATACGTGAGGAAGGTCCGAAATGGCATATGAAAAAATCCGGCACACCTACAATGGGCGGCATTATATTCATAATTGCCGTTGCGGTTGTCGGCGGCATAATGCTCAGAAAATCGCTGAAAGGTGTAATGCTGATATACTTAAGCCTTGCGTTCGGCATAGTCGGCTTCATAGACGATTACATAAAGGTAGTTAAGAAAAGAAACCTCGGACTTACGGAAATTCAAAAGCTCATACTCCAGATTGTAGCGTCGTTTCTGTTTATGTATCTGCTCAAAATCAACGGTATTGTCGGCACGGAAGCACGCATTCCGTTTACCGGTATAAAAGTGGATTTCGGCATATGGTACATACCGATATGCATATTCGTTATCATAGGAACGGTAAATGCGGTAAACTTAACTGACGGTCTGGACGGTCTGGCAACCTCGGTTACTGTTATCGTAATGCTGTTTTTTATATCGGCTGCCGCAAAAATCGGCTGCCGGGAATCGGCGGTATTTGCCGTTATAACAGACGGTGCGCTGCTCGGATTCCTGATTTACAACAAATATCCGGCAAAGATATTCATGGGCGATACGGGTTCGCTGTTCCTCGGCGGTGCGGTAGCCGCACTTGCCGTATCAAACGGACTTATATTCCACCTGATAATCGCCGGACTTGTATACGTACTCGAAACACTTTCCGTAATAATACAGGTAATATCGTTTAAGACAACGGGAAAAAGAGTATTTAAAATGAGTCCGATACATCACCATTTCGAGATGTGCGGATTCAGCGAAAGAAAAATCGTAGCTATGTTTTCGGCTGTCGCATTAATATCCGTAATCATAGCTTATATAGGACTGTAAACTTAGGGAGGTAGCAGGGTGAGAAATGACGGGCGAAGAACTGTAAGAAAAAGAAAAACGCTCATGGGCGAGCTTGCAAGGTCGCTGTCCTTTAAAGGCAATCTTGATATTGAATTTATCGTACTTATTCTTCTTATGCTTTTATTCGGGCTTATAATGGTTACAAGTGCCAGCTCGGTAAACGCCCTGTACAGACTGGGCGGAAGCATGGTCATAGCACGCAAACAGTTCATATGTGCGGCAATAGGCTTTATACTTATGATAGCAGTATCGAAAATCGATTATCATATAATAACACATCCGAACGTGCTGATACCTTTTTTGGCGGGAACATGGTTTCTGATGATGATAACGGCGTTTGTCGGCGAAGAATACAACGGTGCGAAACGCTGGATTTTCGGATTTCAGCCGTCGGAGCTGGCAAAAATAGGCTGGGTTCTGCTTTTTGCGAAAGTATGCTCCGGTCAGTCTGCCGAACAACTCAGAAACTTCAAAAGCAGCTGGCTTACATACGGAATCATGATGGGAATTATAGCGGTTCCGCTGATACTCCAGCCGCATAAGAGTGCAATGGTTCTCATAGGACTTGTATGCCTTACAATAGTAATTGTTGCGGGCGCAAGCCTTAAATATTTCATTGTTGCACTGCCGTTCGGCGCAGGAGCTGTCGGCATAATACTTATGGCGAGCGAATACAGCCGTGAGCGTATCATGAGCAGTATTGACCCGTTCAAGGACATAAGAGGCGCAGGCTGGCAGGCGGTGCAATCGCTTTATGCGATAGGTTCGGGCGGATTTTTCGGAAAAGGCTTGGGAAAAAGCGTGCAAAAGCAGCTATACATTCCCGAACCGCAAAACGACTTTATATTTTCGATAATATGCGAAGAGCTCGGACTTCTCGGTGCACTACTCGTGCTGCTTCTGTTCTTTATGTTTATAATACGCTGTATTAAAATAGGCTTTGAGGCTCCCGACAAGCTCGGCTGCCTAATATCCGTAGGCATGGGAACGCTTATATTCATGCAGATGGCAATAAACATAGCGGTTGTAACGGCGTCTATGCCCGTAACCGGTATGCCTCTCCCCTTTTTCAGTGCAGGCGGAACATCGCTTTTGTTCACAGTTGCCGGAATGGGGATAGTGCTCAATGTATCACGGCAGAGCAGACAAAGGAAGCTGCCGCCGAACAAAAAATAGAAAGCAGAATGGTGATTACAATGAAAGCAATACTTGCGGCAGGAGGAACTGCCGGTCATATCAATCCGGCAATAGCTATCGCCTCCGAAATCAGAAAGCACGGCGGTGAAGTTCTCTTCATAGGCAATGAAAAAAGCATGGAAAAAGAGCTTGTACCGAAAGCGGGATTTGATATAAAATGCATAAAGGTTTCGGGATTTCAGCGCAGACTTACGCTGAAAAACATAAAAACCGCCTGTCAGGCGGCAGAGGGTCTTGTGAAAACCAAGAAAATAATCAAGGAATATAAACCCGATATAGTAATAGGCTGCGGCGGATACGTTTCCGGTCCGGCGGTATATTCTGCGGCAAACCTGAAAATACCTACGCTCATTCATGAGCAGAATGCATTCCCGGGTCTTACAAACAAGATACTTTCCAAGGCTGTCGATACGATATGCATAAGCTTCAAAGGCAGCGAAAAATATTTTAAAACCAAGAAAAAAATAGTTTTCACGGGGAATCCCGTCAGAGAAAATATATTGGAAGTATCATATGAAGAAGCAAGAAAAAAGCTTAATATAACAAAGCCTTGCGTGCTTGCGTTCGGCGGAAGCCTGGGCGCAAAGAAAATCAACGACGTAATGCTCGGATATGTAAAAAATGCGGACGAAAGCATACATATTATATGGGGAACGGGGAAAAGATATTATGACGAGATTATTGAATCTCTGAAAGGCATAGCTCTTCCGAAAAATATAGAAATCCTCCCCTATATATACGATATGGACACAGCTATGAGCGCAAGCGACATAGTCGTATCGCGTGCCGGTGCAATCACGCTGAGCGAGATATGCGCAAAAGGGAAAGCGGCGGTGCTCATCCCCTCGCCGTATGTGGCGAACAACCACCAGGAATACAACGCACGTGCACTTGAAAAAGGCGGCGCAGCGATTATCATGACCGAGGGCGACATAACGCCCGACAAGCTCAAAACAACAATAAACGGGCTTGTAAACGACAAAGCAAAACTCGAAAACATGAAGCAATGCGCACTGAAAATGTCAACTGCCGACGCCACGAGCCTTATTTATGAGGAAATCAAAAAGCTTACGGAACGGTAATCAATTAACAAAAAATGTATTTGTGCATATTATGTATTATATTCAGAAATTTTTCGGTGGGACGATACATAATATGCCGGGTCGTACACCGAAAACGCATTAATTCAGCGGAGGTGCTGCGGCATTATGGGAAAACTTATCGTACACGGCGGAAACAGGCTTTCCGGAAATATAAAGATACACGGCGCAAAGAACTCGGTACTTCCGATACTTGCGGCAACTGTACTTTGCGGCGACGAATGTATAATAGATAACTGCCCGAAAATAAGTGATGTTGAAATAACGCTTGAAATTCTTAAATCACTCGGCTGCACGGCAGAATTTAAAAACGGCAGTATTTACATAAATTCGTCCGGATTCTCGAAAAACGAAATACCCGAACACCTGATGCGCAAGCTTCGCTCATCTGTCGTGTTCCTCGGAAGCATACTTGCGAAAAGCGGCAAAGCGAGATGCAGTATTCCCGGCGGCTGCGCCATCGGCAAGCGCCCCATAAACTATCATTTAAAAGCGTTTGAAACAATGGGCGCTTCGGCAAGCTTCGACGGGAAATATATAGACGTTGAACAAATAAAGCCGAAGGACAGCGTTGTCATGCTCAAAATGCCGTCTGTGGGAGCAACGGAAAACACAATGCTTTTCGCCTGTCTGGGCGAAAGAAAAACAGTTATAATAAATGCGGCGTGCGAACCGGAGATTGTTGATTTGCAGAATTTTTTAAACAAAATGGGTGCAAGAATCAGCGGAGCAGGCACATCTGCCGTAACAATATACGGAGTTAAAAAGCTTCATGGGACGCATCACGAAATAATCCCCGACAGAATCGAAGCCGCAACGTATATGATAACCGCAGCGGCAGCCGGCGGAGAATTAAATATATCAAACGTCAATCCGCAGCACGTTAAGAGCATTTCGGATATTCTCGCAAGCTGCGGAACGGATATATCGGAGAGTAAAAGCGAAATATGCGTAAAATCCGCAAAAAGGCTTAATGCATATCCTATGATTAATACAAGACCTTATCCGGGATTCCCTACAGATGTGCAGTCCGTATTAATGGCGGCAATGGCATCTGCGGACGGAATAAGCGTAATCGTGGAAAATATTTTTGAAAACAGATTTTCTACGGCAAACGAGCTTATGAAAATGGGAGCGAATATAAAGCTCAGCGGAAAAAGAGCCGTAATATGCGGCAAAGCAAAGCTTCACGGTGCGACAGTATCCGCACCGGATTTAAGAGGCGGAGCGGCACTGGCTGCGGCGGCAATACTCGCCGGCGGCGAAACCGTTATAGAAAACACGGAATATATTGAACGCGGATACGAAAATTTCGAAAACACGCTTTGCAGCGTCGGAGCGGATATAATTAAAATTTAACCGGGAAACTGCTGTGCTTTGCGCAGCGGATTCCGCAGGGACAAGCAGTAAAAGAGGTGAGCGGATATGGCAAAACAACAGCGTCAGATGTCTAAATATCAGCAGCAGCGAATCATGAAACGCCGCAAAAAAAGAATGAAGCGAATCATGTTCTTTTTGAAAACGGCGGTTATACTTGCCGCTTTGTATGCGTTGGTTTTTCATACGCCGCTTTTCAAAATCAACAGCATAAAGCCTGTCGGCAACAGCCATGTTGAGGATAAACAGATAATCATGGCGGCGGACATCAAGCAAGGACAGAATATTTTAAAAATGAACCGCAAAAATGCGATAAAAGAAATAAAAAGAATACCATATATAGATGACGTAAAGATAAAATACAAATTTTACGGAAAGATAGAAATTCAGGTTAAAGAATCCGAAAACGCCGTTGCCGTAAAAAGCGGAAAAAAATTTATTTATGTCGATAAAAATTTAAAAGTGCTGGAAATTGCCGATAAACAGGGCGATTTGCCGGTTGCGGAGGGATTTTCCGTCAAAAAAAATAAAATTGGCAGCAAAATTACTATTGACGAATCCCAAAAATTTGATATAATATTATTATACAGAAAAATTTTAATTGAAAAAAATATATATAAAGATACGAAAAAATTCTTGTATGACGAAAGCGGGCTTACTCTCGTTATGAAAGACGGCATAAAGGTGGTATGCGGAACGTCGCAGGACGCCGAATACAAGATTTCGGCATATCTCGAATGCCGAAAAGCACAGCCGGAAATAACGGTAGGTACGTTCGACGTGACTACGCCGTCCAAAATTATTTACAGTATCGATTAGGAGGAGAAAAATGGACAAACAAAAGCTGTTGGGTCAAATTGCGGTATTTCTTTTATGTGTTTTCTTAGGATTTGTTATGTCCATTCAATACAGCAGCGTAAAACTCAGGAAAGACAGAACGGAAGGCGCACGAACAGACGAGCTTCAGGAGCTTCTGACAGCAGAAAAGGAAAAAACCGAAGTTCTGCAAAACCAGATAACGCAGATGCAGTCTACAATAGACAACTACCGCGATTCCATAGAACACAGCGGTTCGGCATACAAGGGCATGGAAAAAGACCTTGCCAAAGCCGAAACCCTCGCCGGCTTGAGCGATGTATACGGAACGGGAATAATACTTACGCTTGAGGACGCAAAGGTAATAGATACGGGCGGTCAGCCGGAAAACTATATAATTCACGACTACGATTTGAGAAACGTTGTAAACGAGCTTAAAGCTGCCGGTGCGGAAGCAATATCCGTAAACGGTGAACGCATAATATCAACAACGTCAATCCGCTGCGTAGGACCTACTATAATAGTAAACAATACGAGAAAAAGCACACCTTTTGAAATTAAGGCAATCGGAAACAGCGACGTTCTCGAAAATTCGCTTAATATGACAGGCGGTGTTTTAAACGAGCTTAAACCTTGGAAAATCGGCATAAACATACAGAAATCGGAGAAAGTGGAGATAAAAGCATACAGCGGTGCATTAAACTTTAATTATGCAACTGCTGCCAAGACAAAGGAAAATCAGTAAAACGGGGAGAAATGTGCTATGTGGGTAATTTTAGGACTTATACTCGGAATAGTTTTGGGACTTGCGACAAATTACGTTATCCCTGCGGTAATGTCCAAATTTGTTGCCATAGGAATAATTGCGGCAGTCGATTCCGTTGTCGGCGCATGGCTTGCCAATATGCAGAAAACATTTGATGTGAATATATTCATAAGCGGTTTTTTCGTGAATACCATACTCGCTATGGGTCTTACTTATATAGGATATTTACTCGACGTTGACATGAGCCTTGCGGCAATAATCGTTTTCGGAACGAGAATATTCAGCAATTTTGCGGCGATAAGAAGACAGTATTTCACACGTATAAAAATCAAGAAAGCTAAAGAAGAAAATAAATAATTACCGGTGAGGGAGGAACAAACATGGAATTTGAAAGAGATGAGGCGAACACCGCCGTAATGAAAGTTGTCGGAGTAGGCGGCGGCGGTAATAACGCTATAAAAAGAATGATTAACTACGGAATGCGCGGTGTTGAATTTTACGCCGTAAATACAGACAGTCAGGTGCTTCAGAAAATACCGGAAGCCACTATTATACAAATCGGAGAAAAGCTCACAAGCGGCAGAGGTGCGGGCGCAAAACCCGAAGTGGGCAGAAAATCTGCGGAAGAAAGCATTGAAGCCATTAAAGAGGCGCTTTCCGGCGCAGAACTTGTGTTTGTAACGGCAGGCATGGGCGGCGGCACAGGCACGGGAGCAGCTCCTGTCATAGCTTCTGTAGCACGTGAAATGGGAATACTCACAGTCGGCGTTGTTACGAAACCTTTCTCCATGGAAGGCAGAGTAAGAATGCGCCAGGCGGAAGAAGGCATTGCAAAGCTGCGCGAAAATGTTGATACTCTTGTAATCGTACCGAACGACAGGCTTTTGAAGGTGTCGGACAAGCGTACAACAATGGCAGAAGCCTTTAAAATGGCAGATGATGTGCTTCGCCAGGGCATACAGGGCATTTCGGATATAATACGCAGCAACGGAATAGTCAATATAGACTTTGCGGACGCAACCACCGTTATGAAAAACGGCGGCATAACACATATGGGCATAGGCAGAGCCAAGGGCGAACACAAAGCGGAAAGAGCCATCGACATGGCTATGCACAGTCCTCTCCTCGAAACCTCCATAGACGGAGCAAAAGCAGTGCTTTTGAATATCGTCGGCGGCAAAGACTTAAACCTCTTTGAAACGAACGAGGTCGGCAGCATAGTTCAGGAATACATAGATGAGGAAGCTGTATTTATATACGGCTTTGCAACGGACGAAAGTCTTGACGATGAAATCGTGGTAACGCTTATAGCTACGGGATTCGAAGAAAATCAGCCTGTTAAAAAAATCAAAACAGAGCCTGTTCCCGAACCCGTGAAAGCTCCCGAATATACACCGTCGTTCTCCCCCATGGGCGGAACGGATTTGAAAAAAGAATTTTTCGGTTCGGTGAGATATTCCGAACCCAAGGTTCAGCCTCAGGAATACAAGCCTCAGCCGAGCAGAGTATATGAACCCGTGCAAATCGAAGAAGAAAACGATATAGATACATTTGAAACGTCCGCAAGAACCGCAGACTCCGAACCGAAAGGACGCAAGCGAATGTTCCCCGACTGGCTTCTCGGACGTAAAAAATAATTATTTGTAAAAATATGTCAATCTAAAAGTAATATATTTCTAAAAAGAAACTTGACTTTTGCGCATAATTATGTTAAAATGTTATATAGAGATTAACATAAAAAAATTACTGTGTTTTTTACATACATTAATTCGAGAATGCAGCGGTAAATATACTATGTAGGAGGAATAGCAAATGGAGTTTGAAAAACCGAACGCAAACGTTGCCGTAATGAAAGTTGTCGGAGTAGGCGGCGGCGGTAACAATGCCGTTAAAAGAATGATTGACCACGGGATGACGGATATTGAATTTATATCTATAAATACGGATTATCAGGTTTTGAAATCATCAAGCGCAACAAATAAAATACAGATAGGTGAAAAACTTACGAAAGGTCTCGGCGCAGGTGCACGTCCGGAAATCGGAAGAAAGGCCGCCGAGGAAAACGTAGAAGAAATTTCAAAAGCAATAGAGGATGCAGAGCTTGTATTTGTAACGGCAGGTATGGGCGGCGGCACAGGTACGGGAGCTGCTCCCGTCATAGCTTCGATTGCCAAGAAAATGGGCAAGCTTACAATAGGCATAGTTACGAAGCCTTTCACAATGGAGGGCAGAGTAAGAACACGCCAGGCGGAAGAAGGTATCGCACGTCTGCGCGAAAACGTTGATACGCTTGTAATTATCCCGAATGACAGACTTCTGATGATTGCCGACAAGAAAACAACAATGGCAGAAGCTTTCAAAATGGCAGACGATGTGCTTCGTCAGGGTATTCAGGGTATTTCCGATATAATCAAATATGAGGGAGATATTAACCTCGACTTTGCCGACGTTACTACAGTAATGCGTGACGGCGGACTTGCTCATATGGGCATAGGCAGAGCAAAGGGAGATAACAAAGCGGAAGAAGCTGCAAAATCGGCAATGAACAGTCCGCTTCTTGAAACAACTATAGACGGTGCAAAAGGCGTACTTCTGAATATTGTGGGCGGCAAGGACTTGAGCCTGTTCGATGCGAACAGCGTTGCCGAGTACATACAGGAATATATAGACGAGGACGCAACGTTCATATATGGAATCGCAACGGACGACAGACTTGATGACGAGTTAATAGTAACGCTTATAGCTACGGGATTTGAAAATAACGAACCCGTGAAGAAAACTCCCGCAATTTCGGAAAAACCGAAAGCGCCGGAGCCGGTAAGACCGTCGGTATCGAATCCGTATACAAATACAATGGGAAGAAGTACACAAGACCTTAAAAACGAATTTTTCGGCAGAAAAGTCGAAGAACCGCAGCCTGCCGAAACAAACAGCGGCGAGGAAGAAGACGGCGGTTTTGTAATTCCCGATTGGTTGAGAGCAAACAGATAAATTTCAAAAGAGGGTGTTGCAGAACAATTTCGTTTTGCAACACCCTCTTTTGCGGGGCTTTAGAAAAATAGTGCAGAATGGACAAACTGAGTCCCGAAGTCGTATATGTATACGTCGAGCGGCGAAGTTTGTTCATAGCATAAAGCAATATTTATCTTAGAAATTCGTTTTCAAACGAATTTCCACATCTGTTTTAATTCATTTTTATACTTGGGGCTTTCGTTTATACCACTATATCGCTATTTCCTTGCTTTATGCGGTCTGTGCATTTTTCTAATGTCCCATTTTTAATGTGGTTTTAATCTTTGTATGATAAATTAATTTCATGAGGTGATTTATATGCACATACTTGTTGTCGAAGACCAAAAAGATTTAAACAGGATAATAGCCAAGCGCCTGGAAAAAGAAGATTATTCCGTTGACTGCTGTTTCAACGGACAAGACGCACTGGATTATATGGAAACCGGCGAATACGACGCCGTAATCATGGATATAATGATGCCGGTCATGGACGGAATAACTGCAGTCAAAGAGCTGCGAAACAAAAGAGACAAGACCCCTGTGCTTTTTCTGACGGCGAAAGACAGCGTTGCGGACAAGGTAGCGGGTCTGGACTGCGGTGCGGACGATTATCTTGTCAAGCCTTTCGCATTTGACGAGCTTTTGGCAAGAATACGTGTAATGACAAGGAAAACCGCCGGCGAAAGCACAAACGTATTCGAGCTTGCCGATTTAAAAGTAGACGTATGCAAGCATACCGTTACAAGAGGCGGAAAGCCGATAGATTTGTCCTCCAAGGAATTTGCAATTCTCGAATACATGATACGCAACAAAGGCATAGTCCTGACAAGAGAAAAAATCGAAAATCATATCTGGAATTTTGATTACGAGGGCGGCAGCAACGTCATAGACGTATACATAAGATATTTGCGAAAAAAGATAGATGATGATTATGATAACAAGCTGATAAAAACGATACGGGGCAGAGGTTATGTTTTGCGGGAGGACGTATGAAAAGACTTTCCATAAAATTAAAAATAACCGCATGGTACACCATAGCCATGATTACAGTATCTTTAATAGCCCTTTTCGTAATGGCTTCAACCACGCAAAACGTACTTGAGCGCGAAGAGGTCGGAATGCTTATAAACATTGTAAACGGCAGCGCAAGGCGTGTTTTTGTAAAAGATAATACCATTGAATATGCACCGGGATTCAGACATCTTGACGGCGGCGTAAACATCATAATCTATGACAGGGACAATAATAAAATCAGCGGGGAGCTGCCGGACGGCGTTACCGATACGGAGGATTTTGAGGACGACCGCATAAGAACCGTAAAAGGCAGCAACAACAAGACATACCACATATACGAACGTATGATACCCGTACCGAATTACGGTACTATAAAAGTAAAAGGTATCAAGGACACGGCAGGCTCGGACAGAATCTTAAACTCTATAATCAGAAACAATATCTTGATTTATCTGCTGATTATACTTGCCGCAGCGGCAGGCGGATTTATACTTATCAAAAAAGCATTGCAGCCTGTTGAAAAAATAAGTGCCACAGCGAAAAAAATAAGCGAAAGCAACAATTTGTCGCAGCGTATAGCACTCGGAAACGGCAATGATGAAATGCACGTTCTTGCGAATACGTTCGACGATATGCTTAATAAAATAGAAAGCTCGTTTGAAAAGGAAAAACAGTTTACCTCGGACGCCTCGCACGAACTGCGCACTCCGGTATCGGTAATTACATCGGAATGTGAATATGCGCAGAGCTGCGAACTTTCTGCCGAAGAATACGGCGAAACAATCGAAGTTATCGCACGTCAGGCAGACCGAATGACCTCGCTTATATCGCAGCTGCTGACAATATCGAGAATGGACAAGAACGCTCAAAAGGTATGCTTTGAAGAATTTGATTTGAGCGAGCTTATAGAAATCGTGTGCGACGAGCAGACCGAAATTCACGACGAAAACATAACGCTGAAGCTCGACGTTGAGGAACACGTAAATATATATGCGGACAAGCCGCTTATGGCAAGACTGCTTATAAACCTGATAAGCAATGCGTATAAATACGGCAAAGACGGCGGCAGCGTGACAGTTTCTCTCCGGCGCTGCGAAAACTGTGCGGTTATATCCGTAGCGGACAACGGCATAGGTATTTCGGAAGAAAATATAAATAAGATATGGGACAGATTTTATCGTGCCGATACGTCCAGGACGGACGATTCGAGCATGGGTCTCGGTCTTTCCATGGTAAAACAGATTGCGCAGGCACACGGCGGAACCGCCGAAGTGAGCAGCGTATTGGGGACAGGCTCAACTTTCACCGTCAAAATACCGGGACTGCGATAAAATGCACAGACCGCATAAAGCAAAAAATACCGATATAATAGTATAAATCCAAACACAGAATTATAAAAGTAAGCTAAAGCAGATGTTGAAATTCGTTTGAAAACGAATTTCTAAAATAAATATTGCTTTATGCTATGAACAAACTT
>CAKVOK010000032.1 GCA_934792465.1 uncultured Clostridia bacterium
TTTTCTCCTTTCCATACAAACCCGGTTTCTTCCCATAAAAGTTTTGGAGAAATATAAAAGTTAATTCTCCCATATTTCGAGTTCATATCCTCAATATTGGTCACCAATTGACCATTTCGTGTGGCTTTACCTATAGGCAGCCAGCCTGCTATGATTCCGGCTCTAACCCAAGAGGCGTCTTTGCCAAAAACTCTGGCAGCTACCATAACGGGTACAGAACCATCTGCAAATGTAACTTCTTTCATCTGCGTTTACCTCCTTTCAACTTCTATTCTAAATTAAGAACCACTGTTTTGTAAAAACAACTTAGGTGGAAATTTGACAAAACGCAGATTTTAAAATATAATACCGGCTATCAATAGGAGAATTATTTTATAAGAGCTTGGAGGTGATGATTAATGGTTGATAAACATTATACTTCTTATTCAAAGTACTATGAGCCGAAAGAGGAAAATAGTATTTTACCCGAATACTTATTATTCCTGTTAAAGAATAAGAAATCCCAAAATTACACGAATTACTCAAAATTATATAAGAAGTGATTCAACCGAAGAACCGTGTGGGACGGTTCTTTTTTTTACTTCCAAGCCCTTATAAAATAATTCTCAAAAATATAAAAAGAAAGAGCCCTTGTTAGGACTCAATCTTCTAATTTAATACCTATACCTAAAAATCGATGAAGTTCGTCTTTATACACGAAACCGTTATCAATCACGAATGGTGGTAAACCCACCACCTTCATTCGCTCATTTACAGATTCAATATATTCCTTTGTCCATTTAATTTTTTCTTCCATAAGTATCAACTCCTTTCATAAAAGAGCTTGTAATTTTAGCGAGGCACGCCAACGAATCATTGTCATTTCGCAAGGATAGTCTTCAAACCCCAGTGTTTCCGGCGAAATAATTCCCTCAATAACGCCCAATATAACTTCGGTCTCATATTGCTTGTATGGAAGCAAAAAACTTGGTAATTCTCTATGTAAACACCCGCACTCGGTACATTTCAACCGCCTGATTATTACCTTTTTCGTAGCACGCCTTTTCGTACGTACAATCCGTTTAACACTATCATAATACTTTAATTGTCCACCGCATTTGGGGCAGTTTGATTGATTATTACTAACCATATATAAAAAACCTCGATTTTTTTGAGTGTAGGAGTTGACAAATCATATATAATTATATATAATTATTAATAATAAATCAAGAAGGAGTGAATATAAATGTTGATACAATGCCCGGAATGCGAACTTCAGGTCAGTGATAAAGCAATGGCTTGCCCTCATTGTGGTTATCCTGTGAACCACGGATCTAAACCGAGAAAGCCTCGTAATAAAAATAATAAACGAAGGCGTCTGCCAAATGGATTTGGTCAAATCAGTGAAATTAAGAACCGAAATCTAAGAAAACCGTTCAGAGCCATGATTACCGTTGGTAAAAATTCAGTCGGTCGACCAATTTGCAAACCTTTAAAGCCCGAATCATATTTTGAAACTTATAATGATGCTTATTCAGCTTTAGTTGAGTATAATAAAAACCCATATGATTTAGATTCGGTTATAACTGTGAAAGACTTGTACAAACGTTGGTCGAAAGAGCATTTCAAAACACTGAAAACCGCAAATAGCGTATATTCCGTTGAATCTGCTTGGAAATATTGCAGTGCTGTATATTCTATGAAAGTCACAGAGCTACGAGCAAGACATATAAAAGGTTGTATTGAAGAAGGGGTCGCAACGGTACGAGGTAAAGAACAGCAGCCCAATGCAAATATGAAGAATAAAATTAAGATCTTGTTTAACCAGATGCTTGATTACGCTGTTGAATATGAACTTGTGGATCGTAACTACGCAAGGACTTTTAATTTATCGGACGAAACAATAAAAGAAATAACTACGGTTAAAAATGAACATATAGCATTCACGGATTACGAAATGGATTTGCTATGGAATAATTTAACAGAGGATAATTATATTGACCTTATTCTCATACAATGTTATTCAGGGTGGCGTCCGCAGGAACTCTGTTTACTTGAAACAAAAAATATAAACATCAATAATTGGACTTTCACCGGTGGTATGAAAACTGATGCCGGAATGGACAGAATTGTTCCGATACATTCCCAGATACAGAATCTTGTAAAAAAAAGATACGATAAAGCAGTTATGAATGGAACTCCGTATTTGTTTACATACCCGCATAAAGGAAAAAATATAAATCTTACTTACAACTATTATTACAAAGAATTTACAAAGATAAAGGAAGAATTGGGGCTCAATCCTGAACATCGTCCGCATGATGGCAGAAAACATTTTGTGACTATGGCAAAAAAATATAAAGTTGACGAATATGCCATTAAATATATAGTCGGACATAAAATATCAGATATAACCGAAAAAATATATACCGAAAGAGAATCCAAATGGTTGCGAGAAGAAATAGAAAAAATAAAATAGGGTGTAAATATGATGAAAATGCATAATGAGAAAATCATACAAATGGCGTAATAAATCAAACGGAGTCTACACTTTTTTATTTAGCAATGAAACTTGTAGAATCAGCAATGACAAATTCTTCCATATCAGAACCGCCGCTTCCTTTGAATGTATACTTTCTTGAAAATAATACCATAACAGTATATTTAGATGACATGCTTGGCTGTTTTCATCAAGCTATAATTTTTCCGATTGGACAGTGGCGTAAGAAAAAACATGCCGGAAATTATATTAGCAACAATGGTGGAAGAATTATGTTATGCTATTTGGTTGTTACCTGACGGAACTAAAATCGAAGAAAAAGGTAGAGAGATTTATGAGCAAATCCCTTTGCGTTATTCAGACTCCGAATTTTTAATGAAATCATATGTAAGTCTTGAGGTGATATTTTCAAACCGTGACTAACGGATTCTGGTAGAGATGTTTCATCGTTTGCTCCCTCGCGTTCTTTACATATGTCAACAGCTTTGTAAATTTCAGTTTCGTTCATAACCTTGTCCTCTTTATATATTAAAGTGTAGGAGTATTGTGTGTAGAAGTGGTATAGGAATAAAATATGAGTTACATACATTTCTATCCTTTTTGCCACTTCTTATCACAACACAAATAGCGTAAATACGGGCATTTAGCAGTAATAAAATTTTTAAAAGTTTCTGTTATATATATTTGAAAATTTATTAAAAAACATTTATAAAATAGATTTTTATCCTAAAAAACAATTCACCGCACTGTCTTATTTATGTACAGCCGTTTCGATTTCAAATAATTTATCAATTCCTCATCATGTATCCCCGATACAAAATCATTCCATGACATTTCTTCAAATTCCCTGTCCGTCATGTTAATGGCACACCGGCAGATTTCATCAACCAATTGCAATGCGGCAATAAATGTTGTGTATCGCAGTGTTCCTCTAAATAACCGAAACTCATTGATTACCTGAAAGAAAAAAGGCTCTATGTAAATGAAATCACAACAGAAAGCGAGGATATGTAAATGTGCGGATTATACGGATTTGTGAATTACAGCGGAAATAAAATCAAAAACTTATCCGACTTAACAAATGCATTGGCGGAGCAGTCAGCGGTCAGAGGCACGGACGCTACCGGGATAGCATACTGCGGCAATACAGGCGTAAAGGTGGTGAAAGAAAGCAAACCGGCATACAAAATCGAATTAAAGCACTCCGATGAAATACGCTCCCTTATTGGGCATACAAGACATTCCACACAGGGAAGCGAAAAACGAAACTACAACAATCATCCGTTTTGGGGTAAATGCAAAAACACAAAGTTTGCTCTTGCTCATAACGGAGTTTTAAGTAATGATACGGAGCTTCGAAAAAAGTTTTCCCTGCCGAAAACGAAAATAGAAACCGATTCATACATAGCGGTTCAGCTTATCGAAAGCCGCAAATATCTGGATTTTGACAGTATTAAATATATGGCGGAGCGTACCGAGGGCAGTTTCTCTTATTCTATCCTTGATGATAAAAACAACGTCTGGCTCGTTAAAGGCGACAGTCCGCTGTCAATTCTGCATTTTCCGAAGCTGAAAATATATGTCTATGCCTCAACAGATGAAATACTATATAAAGCATTGATTGAGTATAGGCTGCTGTTTGATGTGCTGAAAAAAGGTGAGTTTGAAACGGTAGATATATCCGACGGCGAAATATTGAAAATACGGGCTGACGGCAAAACAGAACGAAACAAATTTGAATACAGCTGTTACTTCGGTATGAATTGGTGGGATTACGGCACATATTCGTATAATCCGAAATATGCAAACAATGATTATATTAACGATTTAAAAAGTATCGCCGTACATTTCGGATATACGCCCGATGACATAGACGTGCTTGTGTCAAACGGCTTCACACCCGAGGAAATCGAAGATTATATATACTGCGAATGCGGAGGTGAGATATAGACAAGATGAGGTATATCAAGCTTGTGCTTGTTGCGCTGATTGAAATACTTGTTGATGTGTGGACAAACAAAGATGATGACAACGGATAAAATGAAGGATGATGAATATGTTAAAAACATACGTATGCAATTATGTGATAGACGGAAAGAGATACATCGATACTGTTCAGGCTCGCAGTCCTATGGAAGCTCAGCGGATTATAAACGGCAAGCTGGCTAATATGGGAAAACGCATATCAATTTTTCAATGGAAAGAAATCCGATGAGGTATCTGCCGTAAAGCGGTTCCGTTGGGGTATAGCCTAACGGGATATATGAAAACTGTCCCATAAGACTTGAATTTTGCCTTATGGGACGGTTCATAATTTTTCAGAACCCTATCGGGACGGATGGTTCGGCAAAAGCTTATTCACCAAAGAATTATCGGTTTCAGCATTCGCTTTACCTTTTTCATATTTAAGAGCTTCCTCCAGCCCTGCCATAATTCCGTCAAACAAGTTAATATTTTTAAAATTATCATCAATTTGTTCCGCCGATAATGATGATTTAAATGTTAAATCAGCCATATATCTCACTTCTCTTTTGTAATGGTTACACTATTATTATATACGATAAAATCGTATATGTCAAGTATTTTTCAAAATAAATTTGCAAGAATTGATTTTCAATTGTGATATGATTTTATCAAGACTGCTGTGCTTTGCCGATATTTTATCCGGGCAAGTTTCAGCTAAAGCGTGACAGGTATGACGGGGCAATGTATAACTTTCCGTTTTTCAAAATTTAATATATTAAAAGTTTACATCAACCCTACATCCTGTCATACTTACCATTATCGCGAACAACTCACATTCTGTGTAAATTTCAGATTTTTCCTGATATAGCGGGCGGCAAATGCCGCCTGTTTCCCTATTTATTTTTTTGAAATAAAACCCAAACAAATCGGCATTTCAATATGCCTTTAACGCAAGCTTAAGCGGATTACCCGCATATTTAATCACACTGCGGCGAGGAATTATAACCGGACTTATGCCAAGTTCATCAAATTTTTTCAAGACTTTTTGCGTTTTATCATCACCGTACCTTTCATTCATTTCCGAAACCGCTTTATCAAGACTGCTGTGCTTTGCTGAATACTCGGCAAGTTCTGTCATAAGTTTTTTTGTGTTTGTTTTGAAACTTGACTTCTCTATGCTTCTTTTAACAGCGTCCAGCCTATAAAAGTCCCCTGTACCGCAAAACAGATTTGAATACTTCTCGAAAATTTCCCTGCCTATTTTATTGCTAATATACAAAAATTCATTAACATCTTTTATCATATATTTTTTATAGAGTCGTTTTACTTTTTTGTTCTTGCACTGTATTTCAATGCGAAGTATTTTGTTAAGCTGTTCAACATCTCTCATCGGCAAATTTTGCTCCGACATTTCCCGAAATTTATTATAGTACGTTATATTCACTCCGTTTTCGCCTATATATGTAAGCCCGTTCTTTGACAGAGTTTTTCTCTTTGCTATCGGATTATCATATTTTTGAAGAGAATATTTTTTCAGTGTCAATCCTCTTTTTAATATTTCAATATATGCCTTAACCTCTTCCTGTCCGTTAAGAAACACATTTGTACAAAAGTCTATTCTGTTCAGTTTCATACTTTCTACCGACGGCAGTGCCATATTAAATTTACTCTCTATAAGCTCATCAATTCTATTGAGCATATCCTTAGCTTCCGAGCTTTCAAAAAGCCCGATATAATCATTATCGTTCATAACCCTTCTCGGATTTATTTTGTAATATAACATTTCATGCGTATAGCCGTTTTTTTTAATATTTCTGATTTTTATAATTATTCCGTTATCTCTTAATTTTTCACATACCCACGTATCAGCATATTCTTTTTTATCTTTATAAAATTTGCCTCCCGGTTTAGATAACGATTCAAATATTTCCATCGACCGTGTTACATCACGTATTTTATATTTAAGTTCAAATGTGTGAAAACTCATTTTATTTCTCCTTTCCGTTACCGCAAAATCGGTAACATTAAATTTAAGTTTATTATTATACAAATGTTATGTATCAGATAATATTTTATATGATTATATAAGAAATATTGTAATATACAAGTATTATATAAACATACATATATATCTGCTAATATAGTCCGATAAAAGATGATACACCATATAACATTCGTATAATATATAACAAATCCTAAAAACCGGTATATAAAGACCTTTTGAAATTGTTCGGCAATCATTGTAATAAAAAAATAAGTATGAGGTTATTTGCCGTTTATTTTTAAATATTATACTTTTCTGTTAAACTTGTACGAATTTTTACATTTAGAATTATTTAATTTTAATCTTGAATTTACATTCTTAATAATATATACTAAAAATACAAATATCTTATTGAGAAAGGATGAATCAATTATGGAACTAAAAAACTTACTTGAATCAACGGAGGTGTTCCCTGATAACTTAAGCAAAAAACAAATAAAAAAACTTAAAAAGCTACAGTATTTAGAAAATATACTTAATACTGCAAAAGAGTGTATACTGTCAGGTAATAAGTTTGGCACTTTCAGTTCCGATTACAACGCTGAGATTATTTCTGATACTTTTATTAATTCCTTTGACAGTAATTATAATGTTAGAAAAGACCTTTGCCTATTGGAATATAAGCACATTCCATTCAGCAGCTTTTTAATTTTCCATATAGCCGACATAAGAATAGGAAATATTGCCATAGAAAATGTTAATCCGGATTGCGTATATTCCTGTTACCTCTATCTGCCTTTTAGTAAATCGGCTAAGCAGGCAGTTATTATATTAAAAGATTCTGACAATATTTCCGAAAATCTCAAAAATATTATTTTTCGCAACTCCGGTTATAAACCTGAATATGGTATAGAAAATATCAATGATGTATTAAAACTCTGCGCCGATTCATTTAAAGAAGCACCTCAACCAACTGACTGCCTACATAAACGAGCGTTTTTTGATACGTATAAACAAAAACTTCTTTTAAGAACTTACACCATAAACTATACAAAAACAGCATATAAAAAAATATGTAGTAACCATGCTGCAAAGCTGGCTGTTGAAGCAATAAAAAATAACAGTGTACCATTTTTGTCAATTCAGGAAAAACCAAACGAATCAAGCCTCTATGATGAAATAAATAAATTACTCGATTTTTCCGGTGCGCAAAATATGCCTGTTATATTTGGATATTATCTTTACTCTATATTTTATTTTAAAAGAAAATCAGAAGCGTGCCCCGACTCATCATATATTACTCTTTTAGACAATCATCAATTTGTGCTGTATATATCATCTCCGAATAAAAATGAGGTTTTGCCATTACTAAAAAAAATGAATAAAATATTTTTTGGCAATAAACTTAATTCATATGAATACCCTGATGAAGATATAGATTATCCACCTGAATATACAATAGATTCTCCTGTATGTATTATTACAAATAATATAAAAGAGCTGTATTCCGATAAAGCATTTAAAGATATGAAGAAAGATTATCCGACAATAGTCCTTACTAAGTCTAATAAAGGCATTAAACCAGATCAACTAATTCTTGAAATCAAGAAAGCCAATGACCTTTCTTCTGTGACAAAAAAGAAAAATTATACTATACTTTCAAAAGTTGTGACAAACTTTTATGAATATGTATACAGCAGTTCAGATAGCCTTGTTATTTCCGTTAAATCTCAAAACACAAAATGTGACAAAGATAAATTTTTAAAATGTGACAAAGATAAATTTTTAAAAAAATTGTTTAAAGAATATTATGAAGAGGCTTCTGACAAAACAACTTATTGTGAAGATAAAAAACTTGCAGTACTATTCTTCTTTGTGTATTACTTTCTGAAGTTCTGTCTGCGAGAAAATCTTCTCACATTGGCTCATGCCAACGCATTAAACAAAAAGCTCTTCGAACATTATTTTCGTACAAACATTATGTACTTTACAAATAATGATGAACCGGACTGCAATCACGTTTCTGAAGATGATGTCATAGACGTTATCATAGCAATGTTAAAAGACAAATACGATTCTATTCCCAATCAACGCCCCGAGAATGGCACTCCATGTAAAATCAATACGAGAAATTCAGAAGAATGTATTGTTTTCCGCAAAGACAAATTTTTAAATGAATTTGCTGATTGGCTGGAGAAAGGCTATCCCGAGGAAGCCGCAAATATCGACCTTGTACGGAAATATATTTCTCAAACAGATGATTCTCATAACATCATCAGAAAGGCCATGTATGAAAAAAATCTTTTATACACAACATCCGGAAAAAACTATTATAAGCTTTCCAACGTTTCGTATGTTGCATTTTTATCTGACAAGGTGTTGAAAAATGATTTATGCTTAGAAATATAAGGTATATGTATAAATAATGATTTTTAAGCGGTAATTTGATAATTTGTAATTTGAGGCTGTAAATCCGCTTTATATCATGGTTTTGCAAATTACGCAAAAATGCAAAATATTCATCAAATTAAGCCTTAAATTACTTAAATTCTGGTGCTGATTACCCTAATAATTTGAATTATGTAAACAAAATTGATAGTTATTTCATTGGCTGCAACAAGATGAGGGGCAATCAAATTTGCCCTTTCTTGATGCAAAATTTAATCATCTACCGGTTGTAGAAGGAGTTCCTAATTGCGTTTTGTTTCGGCAAAGCGCTTTTTGTTTTATATAGTAATATGCCAGTTTTCAGCATATGAACTTTGCCTATTTTCATCTGTATAGCTTTCAAATAGACGTCAAATTTAGAAAAAGGGCAAAAAAAATCCGCCCAAACGCAGTGTTTGAACGGATTTTCGCCTGCTTTCGCATTCATTACAGATGCAGGCACTTTTTGTGTTTATTATATGCAAATTATCCATTTTCCTGACTTTGCTTTACCTTCACGTTTAACGACTCTCATTTCTTTTAAGTAGTCAATATCTCTTTTTATTGTTCGCGCCGTTACCCCTAAGCTTTCAGCCATTTCGGTTGCCGATATGTTCTCATCTTTTTTTATCAGCTCTATTATCCCAAGCATTCGCACTGTCTTTTTACTGTTTTCCGACAATTTTAAAATCTTTATCAATCTTGCATCGGTGACATTATCAGTGACATTTTCGGGGACATTTTCTTCTTTTGCACCCAGTCCATACTTTTTGAGGAGTTTAAGATATTTCTCGCCGGGCTTGCACAACACCATAATTCCTCTTTCCGATATTTTATATTCGGGGAGCGGCGTATTGTTTGCCTCACATTCCTCTTTTATCTTATCAAAGCCTCTGCCCCAGCTTTCAATCATACCTGCCTTGAAAAGAACATCTGCAACTTTCGGATTATACGGAATTGAAGAATGTTTCTCATATATATTGTCTGCCGAAAGCATTTCCGGGAACCTGCCGTCATTCCAAATATAGATTTTGTCATCATAAACACTTATCTGAATCGGAACTCCCTTGCTGTAATCTTTATGATTAACGGCATTTAATAAAATCTCTCTGCAAGCCTCTTTTGGCAGCATATAGGTTTCGGTTCTCTGTATGCCGTCGTAGTCAATCAACGCTTTAAGATATTTCGTATAAAGTAATTCAACTGCAGAGTCAATCTGCTTGATAAGCGAGCCGTGAATTTCGTCCTGATATATCAATTCTGAATCAGACGAACCGAAGTAGCCTATCTTAATGTATGCTCCCTGTATCCATATTTCCGGATTTTCCGCAAATAACAGCACTGCCGCTTTTTTAAGATATTTTCCGTCAGTCAAGCCAAGATTTTGAAACAATATTTCATCCGATACAGAAAGTGCTTTACTGTCAAGTCTATGACTTTCCAAAGCCTTTTTCTTGAATAATTGAATTGCACTTTGATCAAGATTTTCAATTTTTTCTCCCGGAACCGGAACACCGTCCCATGTAACACCTTGTTTTTTCAGCATAAATTCATCAAGAGCAAGCCCTGTCAAATGTT
The DNA here is from genome assembly GCA_934792465.1 of uncultured Clostridia bacterium. GTDB lineage: Bacteria > Bacillota > Clostridia > RUG12999 > RUG12999 > CAKVOK01. Next base: position 10,434 of record CAKVOK010000032.1, read on the forward strand.
GATTAGTGCTGCCTGAACGGTAATAATACTTGCCGTTGCAGCTTACGGGGAAAGTATATGGATTAACTTTGATTTTTATATATTCTCCTTTTTCGCTTTCTTTAAGATTTATATCCGCAACAATTCCCATTGCATTTTTTATTTTGTTCGGTATATCTTCAAGCAGTTTCTTGGAATTTTTCAGTCCGCTTATATTTCCGGAATCATCAATACCGACGTAGATAGTCCCTCCCTGTGCATTTGCAAATCCGCAAATCCAATTTAAGTATTCATCTTTCCAAACTTCTTTCCATTCTACATTATGCTTTTCAGCCATCGGTACCACCTCCGCAAAAAAATCTTTTTATATTATACCACAAACTTTCAAAAAAATCAATTAATGATATATAATTTTCGCTAATCCTATAATCAAATAATCCGCTTTGCGTCCTCAACTGTCTAAATATATTAATTCAAAATCAAATATACTCTACCTTTAGTTGTAGTCCAAAATGCCAATTAAGTCTCGCTTAGTCAGTATTTCTTTTAAAATTATTATCTTTACAACTGATTTTGTTGCAATAAATTGATAGTGGTTTCCCCATATTTGAAATCTAATGTGCCATCCACTTTTCCACTCTGAGTTTTAGGAGCCTCGCATTTCCTTTTTTAGCTATTTCCCATTGTTTTCAAATTATAATCCTTAATAACAATTTTAAAAATTCAATTCAACATTTTCCAAAAATCTATAAAATTCCGCTTATAATAATTTGAACGCCTTTCCTTCTATATTGATTTTATGATAGTATGAAACATCCAACTCACTAATGATGTCAATAAGTTCTTGACTATTTAAAGTGATAGCAATAATAATTTGAAACTTCTTATCCATTTCCACAACTGAATCAATAAAGCTTTTCATATCTTCTGGTACAATGCTTTGCTGCGCAGGTTCGTCAAAAATAATTATATTGGGGTGATTGCCATTTTTCTTGATAGAAACTTGCAATAGTGCCATCGTAAAAGCCCAAATTACACGAATACCATCGCTTGCAGACGAATCGAATTTCATGTCAAAGCCATCTATAGTAGGAAGAAGTGATGAATCAATGGATATATCAATTCCATCAAAACTTGACAAACTGCTATAATGGTATCGATTAAGATTGTTGACAAACTTAGTTTTTAATAAATTAATTTTCTCAATATCCGATTCGGATAAATTATTTTTGGGCAATTTCATCTTTTGGTCAAGATATGTATTCCATTTTTCAGACAATTGCCGTAACTGTTCAGTCAACGTAGTAATAGTAGTTTCCAAATTTGATAGTCTTTCAATTCTGTTAATAATCTCAATCCGTTTAAACATAATTGTCTCTGACGCTTCTGTATCTGTGGTAGTAAAAAGATCTGAACGCAGTGTATGTGCCAAACGTCGAAGATTTTGTAACCGAACTTCAACATCTTCTTTTTCTCTATGTAACTTATCGCAAGCTTCTTTGCGGCTTCTCAATGTAAATTCTAACATCTTTTTTTGTTCCTTCAGATGCCTAATATTGTCCTCAATGTTCATAAAACTACTTATAACTTTTGTATTGAGCAAATTGTCTTGAATATGCTGTTTGCAAACAGGGCATACCTCTGCTGATATAGTTTCGCCTATTGATTCAGACCCAAATTTTTGGAGCCGTGCCGCATCATTATTATTGCGTATATCTGAATTTACAATTTCCAACTCAGCAGTTAATCGTTTAATTGCCTCATTATGACTTGTCAACCTTATCAACAAGTCCTGAAGATGATTTTCAAAAACAAGTATTTGAGCTTGTGTCTCAGAAAGCTCACTGTTAAGTGCCTCAAAATTATCACAAACTCGAGGTTTTAATTGGCGTAATCCGTCATACTCAGCAGACAGCCTCCTTACCTCATCTTCGATAGATGAGGAATCCGAAACAAAAACAGCTATTCTCGAATAATCTGTCTCTGATAAAACTCGTGGTTGCTTTGGAAGGTTTGATATTTTGCAAGATTCAGAATAAACAGATTGCTCCATATCAGAGATTACCTGTTTCCATTTCTGTTCAATTTGCATTTTCACTGAGTTAAGACGTTCTCGCTCCTTTCCATTTTTTAAGGTATCCAACCCTAACACATATTCAATAATTCGTTTTTTTGATTCCCGTACTCCAAATATAGGCATTCCCGAAAGAATATCAGACCAACCATGTTTTTGTTCGATGAACATAGATGAAAAAACCAACTGAAGATATAACTTTCTCTCATTACCATCTGATGTTCTAACCAACGGAAGATTCATATGAAGGAATTCTTCGAGAAATGTATGAAATCCTCTTTCGCTTGTTGCAGAATTTTGGATATTAACATAATAGTCTTCGGATACCGTATTGTAATCACCTATTGAATCATAACTGCCATAATAAACAGTTATCAAACGGTCGTCTTTGAACTCTGACTTGATATTTCTGTAGATTGTACGAATTTCGTTACCATTACTGATTTCAAGATAAGCCCCAGACTCAGTCACTGTCCATGGCTTGCCATTATCCTCAATCGTTGTTTTGAATACAGAGGTAAGAACTTTGCTTCCAATGCCACCTGCACCACCAATGATCTGCTCAAATCCGAGGCAATAATAAATAGCAGCAATAATGGAACTTTTTCCGCAAGTGTTTTCAAGACTTGCAACAAAATTCAATCCATTTTGAAAAGACTTGTCAATACCATATACACCATTTGCGGTATTAATCTCAATCCTTAGTCTATTAATTATCAACATCTTTTCCCCTCCATCTATCGACTATTTCGTTAATTTTAGTTTCTGTTAACTTTTTCGCAAGCAAATTTAAATTGTTTATTTCAACTACCATAATATCCCCAGCTATCGTTAACTGTTCTGCCAGTCGCTGGCCATGATTAGTTAGCTTGTATTTTGCATTCTGTTGTCGCTCAATTAAGCCATAAGCTATTGCATATGTAAGAGCTCTGTTGACAGCAGGATCAAACCGAACGATAGGTGTAGTGATTTTTCCTTCAACAAATTCTATAAGCTGCTTCATATTGACTTGCGATATTAATGCCAACGAAATCATCTGAAGCTTTATTAAAGAGCAAACACCTCCCCGACCACAGATATGCATAATTAGACATAGTTGGGTAACCTTATAACTGATACGATAGTTATAAGGAACAGCATCTGGTTTTGCATTAAAAACAATATCTGTATATTTCAGTGGGATTTTTTTCATCTTTAATCACTCCTAAATTCCATCGAACAATCTGCTAACCAGCCTGCTACCATGTCTTGTTTTAATTCACAAATTGTAGCTTCCGTAAATCTTTGGGAAAAATCTCGTTCAAGCTTTGCTTGAAACTCATTAAGAATGTTATCAAACAATGATCGATTCAGAGTCTTGTCTGTATTCATAAGCGTTCTTATTGATACTTCACGTTTATAGCTTTGTTCAAGTCGAAAAATATCTTCGTATATTTCCGGAAGATTTATGCGCAAATTATTCATTATTTCCAACCCGCTTATATAACAATCAACATATATTCCCACTACTTGGTTTAATGCTTCATCAGTATCATCATCTATAAGCATAACCGCCTTAATCTTTCTGCTTATGTTCTTTACTTTTACAGAATCACATTTCGACCAATCAGGATTATCCGAATGCTCAATAGCCGCATTAATTTTCATATTTGTTAAATTGGTGCGGATAATACAGCTAATCTCTGGTGTGAAGTCCTCTGCCGTTTTAATAGCAATTTGGAAGTCATCTGCGATATGTAAATAGCTTTCTGGCTTACCTTCCTTTGCTTTTACAATCTCCTGCCGTTTGACTTCCGCATGGGCAAGAATTCGAGAATCCTTATACTCTGGAATATTAAAATGCCATTCAGTAACAGGAGGAACTCCAAGCGCTTTAAGTCTGGCTGCATTTTTCATAAGTTTTTCAATATCTGCTGTTAGTTTGTCTCTTTGATGAATATAAAGTTCATTATCGGAATACTGCCGTTCTGGGCAGTAACATTGATGAACAATTCCTTTATTGGTAAACCCTTCAATTCCAGCATCACCTCCTTGAGTTGCTGGAATAGCTGCATAATTATCGTTTTGATAACGAATGCGATAGCATTTAACGCATAGTTTTTCCCATGCATCACCTGTCATATATCCTTCGATAAAACTCATGATTTTACTCACTGTAAAGCCCCCTCAACAATTTTAATGAAATTGAACTTGTGTAGTCCGGCTTATAAGTCAAAGCACAGATATCTACATAAAATTCTTTAATTTCTTCCGTATAGCGTACCTTAATAAACCCTAACAATGAATATACTTTTATTACTATAACCTCTCTATTCATTAAAAATAGCTTATCATCTTTCTTTGGAAGATTCTGAGCATTCACATCAAAAATCCCCCTTTTAAATCGAGTTAGCTCATATTACATTCCATGAAATTTTCTTCAAACAAGTGTAAACCTCTTAATATTGTATCATATTTCTCAAAAATGTAGCGAATTTTTAATCGCTTGTCAATTTACAATTATAAAAGCCATTTTATATTTTAAGGAATGTTTCTACCATTAATCAATAATATTCACAAGGGAAGAAGAATTATATTACTCCATTTTTCGTGTTTCTTCTATTCCATTGCAATTTTCAAGCAAAACCAATTTAATTTTACTCAATTTTCTTATAATCATCCAATTTTAATTCTTTCTTAAATTCTTCTTCGGTTGGCATATACAGTTTATATTTTGACGCAAATATTTGGTTATTGTCTTCCGGCAATGTATATTTTACAATTGCATCGCTCTTATCGGCGCATAAGACAATTCCAATCGGAGGATTATCTCCCTCATTCATCATTTCTCTGGTATAATAATTCACATACATCTGCATTTGGCCTAAGTCTTGATGTGACAAATCACCTATCTTCAAGTCAATTAAAACAAAGCACTTTAAGATATAATTATAAAATACCAAATCAATAAAAAAGTGCCTGTCATCAAACACTATATGTTTTTGTCTTGCCACAAATGAAAAGCCTCTTCCCAATTCTAACAGAAATTTTTGCAAATGATCAATCAAAGCCTGTTCCAATTCTTTTTCATAAAAATGAGGATTTTGTTCCAGCCCCAAAAATTCAAGCACATATGGATCACGGATAATCTTTTCATATTCCGGTTTCGGTTCAAGCTGTTGTATTTCACCTTTCACAGTCTCTTTATCCTGGCTTGAAAGTAACCTTTCATAAAAAAAAGAATTTATCTGTCTATCGAGCTGTCGTACACTCCATCCGGATTTAACGCATTCATCAGCATAAAATTTTCTAATCTTTTCATTTTCGACCCGAAGCAATCGTCTATAATGCGACCAGCTTAATTCGGCACACAGTGTGTGCCGTTTTGGAAAAGCACAATAGAATTGCCGCATCACACGCAAATTTCTTTCTGTAAATCCCTTTCCGAATTCTTTCGTCAAGTTTTCAGAAATAAATTTTATTAAGCCTTTGCCGTATTCTGCTCTATCATTTTCACCGCAAGCTTTATATATTTGCTCTCCTATTTCCCAATATGCAGTAACCATCGCTGAATTCACTGCGATGTAGACACTATGTTGAGCTTTAATAACACTTGCTCGTGCGGTTTCATATATCTGATTAAGTTCATTTTTTATAATTTCACTCATGTGTATTTCCTCAATTCCATACATATATAACTATTATAACACATTTTCCGACAAATTACAATTCATGAACTCTACAAAATTTCAAACTTATTCCCGTAGTACTGCACTATCATCCTTTTGAAAAATTCAACACTGAAAAGCTATCGCATATATTTATCAAAATGCGTATAAATACATGTTTGTCAGCTTTTATATCTCAACATTTATCTGTAGTACATACAAAATAGTAATTTGACTGTTTTGTTTCTACAAAGCGCTTTTTTCGGCTTATATAATAATATATCAAAAAGCTTTTTTATCATACAATTTCACCCATTTTCCATAATCTGTATAGCTGTCAAAATAACAGCCTCTATCCTCAGTATTTATCATTATCCACACAATATTAAGAGAATTCCCGTAGCTGTCAAATAGATGTCAAGATTGAAAAAAATCTGAAAAAAATTGCAAGAAAAAATCCGCTCAAACGCAGTGTTTGAGCGGATTTTCGCTGGTGCACCATCAGAGACTCGAACTCTGGACACCCTGATTAAGAGTCAGGTGCTCTACCAACTGAGCTAATGGTGCATATTCACAACGATACTATTATACCACTTTTTTAGCATTTTGTCAATACATTTTTTCAAATTTTTCAAGTTTTTTTGCAGATTTCAATAAGAGGCTTTAGCCCCGTCATTCAACGTTTTCAGCGGGGAATTGTATCCCACCGCCGAAAAAATTAAGATGTCACCAGCCGCCTACAGAGGCGTGGACATCTTAATTTAGTTATAAAACTATTTAATAATTCCTGTTTCAATTGAGCTTTCGAGCGAAAACAGCTCAATTGAAACAGGAATTAAATCAATATTTCAAACCTAAAAATAACATATTATACTGTTTTTAGATTTAAAATTTTGATTTAATTTCACGGGAGCAGCGATAAAAAAACATTTATCGCTGCTCCTTATAAGGTTGTTTATATATCATTTTTCAGCATACCTATTTTAATATTTCCAACTTTTCGCAGCTGATTGGCATAATTCTTCAATATATTCTTTTCTTTTTATTGTTTCGAGCCATTCGTCCGGTATATCTTCATATCCGTACAGTATACCTGCAATTCCGCCCGCAACCGCTGCCGTTGTATCTGTATCTTCACCGAGATTAACCGCTGTCAGTACACAATCCTTATAGTTATCAGAATTTAACAGACACCACAAAGCAGCTTCGAGGCAATCTACAACATATCCGCTTCCTTTTATATCATTTCTCGAAAATTCCGCAATATTACTTTCAAATATACGAGAATAATGTTTTGATTCCTCATTTTCCTTATAAAAATCACGTGCCTTTAAAATTCCTCTGTAAACTGCTTCTTTTGAATTTTCTTTAAATAATTCCCATACAACAAAGGCATATATACCGCACGCCATTTGTGAACGCATATGCGCATGTGTTAATGCGGATATGTTATGTATATACTCTATTTTTTCACTTACTGAAATTGAATTTGCACAGCATAAAAACAACGCCGCCGGAATTATTCTCATAAGCGATCCATTTCCGTTATCCCACTCACTTCTTTGTCCGCATTCATTTGCCGGTATCTCATTTACAAGATACAATAATAATGATTTTCTTGTCGACGCACCTATATCGAAAACTTCATCATATGGTGTATATTTTGCATTTTCAAACCAATCGCAAAACCTAATCATCATATCATTTAAGTCAATACCGTTCAAAAGACTGTCCATACACGCAAGAGTCATACTTGTGTCATCCGACCATGTACCTGCCGGATACGGATATGTACCGAAACCGCGCATACTATTCACAGGATTTTCTTCCATTTCTTCACGGCTGCAAAATTCAACCGGAACACCAAGCGCATCACCAACCGCAAAACCAAATACAGCCGATTTTATTATTTCAAATTTACTCCGCATATACTTAACCTCGCCATACAAAAACTAGTTTACATAATCCCCTGTTTTTTTAATACAAAACAGGGGATTATAAACATTATTTTATAACATCAGTACCCATAAACGGTCTTAATACCTCCGGAACGGTAACGCTGCCGTCGGAATTCTGATAATTTTCGAGTATAGCCGCAACGGTTCTGCCTATCGCAACGCCCGAACCGTTCAGCGTATGAACATATTTAGCCTTATCCTTTACATCCATCTTAAATTTGATATTTGCACGTCTTGCCTGGAAGTCCTCGAAATTCGAGCAGGAAGAAATCTCAACATATCTGTTGTAGCTCGGCATCCACACTTCTATATCGTATTTTTTCGCCGCCGTGAATCCCAAATCGCCCGTACAGATATTTACAACTCTATACGGCAGACCGAGCAGCTGCAACACGCTTTCTGCGTCACGAACAAGCTTTTCAAGCTCATCATACGATGTTTCCGGATTTGCGAACTTAACAAGCTCAACCTTATTAAACTGGTGCTGTCTTATAAGACCTCTTGTATCTCTGCCGGCAGAACCCGCTTCCGCACGGAAACAAGCCGAATATGCAACGTGTTTTATCGGCAGCGATTTGCCGTCCAAAATCTCGTTTCTGTAGAGGTTTGTTACCGGAACTTCGGCTGTCGGAATCAAGAAATATTCGTCCCCCGTTGTCTTATATGCGTCCTCTTCAAACTTCGGAAGCTGACCTGTTCCGACCATGCTCTCGCGCAGAACCATATACGGCGGCAGAACTTCCTTATATCCGTTTTTCATTGTATGCGTATCAAGGAAGAAATTGATTATCGAACGTTCGAGTCTTGCTCCAAGACCTTTGTAGAACGTAAATCTCGAACCCGATACCTTTGCAGCTCTTTCAAAATCGAGTATTTTGAGGTTTTCACCGATATCCCAGTGAGCCTGCGGTTCAAAATCAAATTTTGTGGGTTCGCCCCATCTTCTTACTTCAACGTTATCCTCGTCTGTTTCGCCTATCGGCACGGACGGATGCGGAATATTCGGGATTGTCATCATTATTTTTTCGAGTTCTGCTTCCGTATCTCTGATTTTTGTGTCCAAATCCTTTTCTTTTTCGCCTATCTCTTTCATTTCGGCAAAAATCGGTTCAACGTCCTTACCCTCTTTTTTCATCATGGGTATCTGCTTTGAAACTTCGTTCTTCTTCGCCTTAAGCTGCTGCACCTCATACTGCATTTTTCTTTTTTCTTCATCGAGTGCAAGCGCCTTATCTATATCGCCTACGTTTTCTCCTCTTACTTTCATGACCTCCATAACGTGGTCGTAATCATCTCTTAATACTTTAATATCAAGCATTTTTTATTTCTTCCTTTCTTAATATGTTCACAATTTTATTAAGGCTCTCATTGTCATAAAATTCTATTTCGATTTTGCCTTTATTTTTGCCCTCACTGATTTTAACCTTAGTGCCGAGCGCACTGCTCAGGCTGTTTTCAATTTCAGCCTTTGCAATATTAAATTTAACCTGTTTTTCTTTCTTTTCGGCAGCTGCCTGTTTCTTATATGTGTTTACATAATTTTCAATCTGACGTACTGACAGGTCTTTTTCTATTATCTGATAAGCAATTTTTTCCTGCAAATCCATATCGTCTATTGCAAGTAATGCCCTTGCATGACCTGCCGAAATTTCAAGCTGTTCAACAAGCTTTTTTACATTCGGTGCAAGATTTAAAAGCCTTAAAGAATTTGTCACTGCCGAACGGCTTTTGCCGACTTTTTTGCTTACCTCGTCCTGCGTCATCTTAAATTCTTCGATAAGTCTTGAATATCCGAGAGCTTCCTCGATAGGATTTAAATCTTCTCTCTGGAGATTTTCTATTAGAGAAACTTCCGCAACCGTTTTTTCGTCATAGTCTTTTATAACGACAGGAACGTCTGAAATACCCGCTATTCTTGCGGCGCGCCATCTCCTTTCGCCGGCAATTATCGTATAAAAACCGTTATCGTTTTTCTTAACGACTATCGGCTGAACAATCCCGTGTTCCTGTATCGAATCCGCAAGAAGCTGCAATTTTTCAATATCAAAAACCTTTCTCGGCTGATTCGGATTTGGTTCAATCTGCGATATTTTAAGCGTTGATACGGTACTTTTAATTTCTTCCGTATCTTCACGAATCAAGGCATTTATGCCTTGTCCTTTTTTTCCAAGACCGCCTTTTTTCACTATATTTCACTCCCTTAAATCTTATTCATTAAGCATAATTACTTCTTCTGCCAATGATTTATATGCTTCCGCACCTTTTGAAGAAGCATCATAAACATTTATCGGCTGCCCGTAGCTTGGTGCTTCGCTCAATCTTACGTTACGTGGTATAATACTTGCATAAACCTTTCCCGGAAAACAGCTTTTCACTTCCTCCACAACCTGAACGCCGAGGTTTGTCCTTGCATCGAGCATTGTAAGAAGTATTCCCTCTATATCTATATCGGGATTTAAGCTTTTTTTAATTTTTTTAATATTGTTTGTCAGCAGACTTACTCCCTCAAGTGCAAAATATTCGCACTGTATCGGAATAAGCACAGAATCTGCCGCCGTAAGGCAATTTATCGTTATAAGACCAAGTGACGGCGGACAATCCACAAATATATAATCAAAATTATTCTTTATGGTTTTCAATGATTTTTTCAGCTTAAATTCTCTTGAATCAGCACCCACAAGCTCTATTTCCGCACCTGCAAGTTCTTCTGCCGACGGACAAAGCCACAGATTATCAAAATCCGTTTTTATTATAACATCATCTGCATCGGTATCGTTTATAATCATATCATAAACCGTGTAATCATCATCAATTTCAACACCAACGCCGCTTGTAGCGTTTCCCTGTGGGTCTGCATCTACAAGCAATACTTTTTTACCCTCTTTCGCTATTGCCGCCGCAAGATTTATTGAAGTTGTCGTTTTGCCTACGCCGCCTTTTTGATTTGCAATTGCTATTATTTTACCCATAACTATTTCTCCGATTTAATTTATTAAACAGAATTTTATATTAGAATTATGTACATATATTATTATACCACTTTTTTATACTTTTTTCAATAGTTTTTACTAATTTTGTTGATTTTTTAGTAAATGTTTCACGTGAAACATTGAGTGGGGTGGGGTATTAAGTAAACACAGGCGGATGCTGCAGCCCATACAATGGCACATCTATGAGAGCCTAGTAGAAATTCATAATTAATAATGCATAATGCATAATTAATATGTATTCAGCGGCACTTGCTAACGCCTCCCCTGTGTAAGGGGAGGGGGACCACGTAAGTGGTGGAAGGGTTGTAAAGATTTCTTGTGTAAAGCGCCGGAAGCTGCCCATGCAGCGGAGGTGTGGGGACCGCCTGTGGCGGTGGAGGGATTGTAAAAGACGGAAAAATCTATACATTTACGTCTACGGAAGTCCGCACATACATACAACCCCTCAGACGGCTTTGCCGCCAGCTCTACCAAGGCACGCCTACGTATGCCATAGGCATTACTCCGGTGCCCTTACACAGGGGAGCCCTAACGAGGTACGCCGCAAATCTACAACCCCTCAGTCACCTATTGGTGCCAGCTCTACCAAGGTAACGCCTACGTATGCCACAGGCATTACTCCGGTGCCCTTACACAGGTGAGCCTAACGAAGTCAATGCAAAACCTACAATTTCTCAGTCAGCTTATGCTGCAACCCATACAATGGCACATCTATGAGAACCTAATAGAAATTCATAATTAATAATTAATAATTAATATGTATTCCGTGCCACAGAACCATATTAGTGAATAATTTCAAACCATTTCACAGAAAATTTCTAATTTCTAATTCCTAATTCCTAATTTCTAACTCCTAATTCATATGCATTTCTTCATATATAAAGCAATACAGAATGTTTCACGTGAAACATTCTGTATTAACACCACTATTAATTTTCCTCGGTATTTTGTTCGGCATTTTCCTCCGCCGATTCCTCTTCTTCACTCTCCGGGTCAAGCTTTGCAACAGCCGAAACCTGTGTATCGTCCGTAACTCTGATAAGCTTTACACCCTGCGACGGTCTGCCGCAAACTCTAATTTCGTCGGAATGAATACGAATAAATATTCCGGCAGATGTAACGATAATCAAATCTTCTTCATCAATAGTCTTAATTGCCACAACTTTTCCAGTTTTCTCCGTAACGGCATGACATTTAACACCGAATCCGCCTCTCGACTGCACTCTGTATTCATCTTCGATAACGGTTCTCTTGCCGTAGCCGTTTTCCGTTACCGTCAGCAAATATTTGCCGTCGCTTGCAACTTCCATACCTATAACGTAGTCGCCCTCACGCAGTTTCAGCGCCTTAACACCTCTTGCGTTTCTGCCGACTTCTCTGACATCATTTTCATCAAACATAATAGCATTACCGAAATGTGTTCCTACTATTATATTCTGTTTTCCGTCCGTCAGCTTAACCTCGATAAGTTCGTCGCCTTCATCGAGATTTATTGCGATAAGTCCGCCTTTTATTCTGGTATTATACTTATTCAGCTCAGTTTTCTTTATAACACCGTTTTTCGTTATCATTATAAGGCTGCGGTCGTCAAATTCCTTAATAGGTATTGCTGTTGTAATTTTCTCGCCCTCTTCAAGCTGAAGCAGATTAACTATAGCCATACCTTTAGACTGTCTGCCCGTTTCCGGAATCTTATATGCCTTAATTTTGTGCATACGAGCCTTATTTGTGAAGAATAAAATATTATCATGCGATGATGTTATAAACATACCCTCCGCAAAATCCTCTTCACGGGTCGTCATACCGGAAATACCTCTGCCGCCTCTTCTCTGGCTCTTATATGTTTCAACCGACTGACGTTTTATATATCCGAAATGCGTCAAGCTGATTACATCGTCTTCAACAGGAATCAAATCTTCAATATCAATGTCATAATCGGAAGCCGTTATCTCGGTTCTTCTGTCGTCACCGTACTTGTTTTTGATTTCAGTAAGTTCTTCTTTAATTATTTCAAGAATTTTCTGTTCATCGGCAAGAATTTCTTTATAATGCTTAATTTTTTCCATTAATTCCGCATATTCAGCTTCGATTTTCTCGATTTCCAGACCTGTAAGTCTTCCAAGACGCATATCAACTATGGCTTTCGCCTGAATTTCGCTGAGTTCAAATGCTTCCATAAGCTTTGGCTTAGCTTCGGCTTCACTTTTTGAACCTCTTATAATTTTGATTACTTCGTCAATATTTGCGTTGGCAATTCTCAAGCCTTCCAAAATATGTGCTCTTGCTTCCGCTTTTTTCAGATTAAACTCGGTTCTTCTCTTGATTACGTCCTCCTGGTGGTCGAGATAATAACGTATCATCTGATACAAATTCATTATCTTCGGCTGTCCGTCATGCAGTGCGAGCATTATAACTCCGAATGTGTCCTGCATCTGCGTATATTTATACAGCTGATTCAAAACAACATTTGCGTTCGCTTCTCTCTTCAAATCAATAACGATACGCATACCTGCTTTGCCGGATTCGTCGTTCAAATCGCTGATTCCGTCGATAACCTTATTTTTTACAAGGTCGGCTATGGATTTTATCAGCCTTGTTTTGTTTACCATATAAGGTATCTCAGTTACAATAATCGCCTGTTTATTCTTTTTTTCTTCAATTTCCGCTTTTGCGCGAACGATTATTCTTCCTCTGCCTGTCTTATATGCGGCTCTTATTCCCGAAACACCGTATATTATACCTCTTGTCGGAAAATCAGGACCTTTTATGTGTTCCATAAGTCCGTCAACATCAATTTCCGGATTATCTATCATTGCAATACAAGCGTCAATAGTTTCTCTCAAATTGTGCGGCGGAATATTTGTCGCCATACCTACGGCTATACCCGATGAACCGTTTACAAGAAGATTCGGAAATCTTGACGGCAATACAGACGGTTCTTTCGTTGTTTCATCAAAGTTCGGCATGAAATCAACGGTTTCCTTTTCAATATCCGTCAGCATTTCCATAGACATCTTCATGAGTCTTGATTCCGTATAACGGTACGCAGCCGGTGGGTCGCCGTCCACAGAACCGAAGTTTCCGTGACCGTCAATCAACGGGTATCTCAATGAAAAATCCTGTGCCAGACGTACAAGCGCATCGTAAACCGAAGCGTCGCCGTGCGGATGATACCTACCCAAAACGTCACCGACGGACGTTGCACATTTTCTGTACTGCTTGTCCGGAGTTATCCCGTCCTCATACATCGTATAAAGTATTCTCCTATGTACGGGCTTCAATCCGTCCCTTACATCAGGCAATGCACGGCCGACAATAACGCTCATGGAATAATCTATATAGGATTTTTTCATTTCCTTGCTTATTTCAACCGGTATTATTTTTTGATTGTCATATACATTATTTTCTATATTATCCATTATTTATATTCCTTTCTCTTCGTACTTCAATAAGGGGCTTTAGTCCCGTCATTCAACGTTTTTCAGCGGGAGATTGTATTCGCCGCTGAAAAAAATTAAGTGGAATCCGCCGCCGAGAGAGGCGGAGGATATCTCGGAGAACATCTTAATTTAGTTGTATTATACGTCAAGATTTGTTACATATTTTGCATTGGCTTCGATAAATTCACGTCTTGGTTCAACCTGGTCGCCCATTAAGATTGTGAAAATTTCGTCCGCCGCAATAGCGTCGTCGAGCGTAACCTGAACCATGGTTCTCGTAGCCGGATCCATAGTAGTTTCCCACAGCTGAACAGGGTCCATCTCACCCAAACCTTTGTAACGCTGAACTTTTGCGTCTTCCCCTATCTCTTTCAGTGCGTCGGCAAGCTGGGATTCGTCATACGCATATCTTTCCTGTTTGCCCTTGAACACCTTGAAAAGAGGCGGCTGCGCTATATATACGTTGCCGTTGTCTATGAGCGGACGCATATATCTGAAGAAAAACGTCAGAAGAAGAGTTCTGATGTGCGCTCCGTCAACATCGGCATCCGCCATTATTATAACTTTTTCGTATCTCAATTTATCAATATTAAAATCTTCACCTATACCTGCGCCGAGTGCTCTGATTACGGGTTCAAGCTTTTCGTTGTTCATTACTTTATCCACACGGGATTTCTCAACGTTAAGCATTTTTCCCCACAGCGCGAGAATAGCCTGGAAGCTGCTGTCACGTCCGCTTTTTGCGCTGCCGCCTGCCGAGTCACCCTCGACGATATATATTTCCGTGCCTTTTGCCTCTTTTATACGGCAGTCCGCAAGCTTTTCCGGCATGGAAAGACCGTTCAGAGCCGTCTGACGTCTTGTGTTTTCTCTTGCTTTTCTCGCAGCGTCACGGGCACGCGAAGCAAGCATTGATTTTTCTATTATTATTTTTCCGACAGCCGGATTTTCTTCGAGGAAAGTTTCCAGCTTGTCTGTAACAGCACCGTAAACCAAAGTTCTTATCTCGCTGTTGCCGAGCTTCGTTTTTGTCTGTCCCTCGAACTGCGCTTCCTTTAGCTTAACGCTTATTACTGCGGAAAGACCCTCTCGAACGTCCTCACCGCTCAAATTTGAGTCTTTTTCTTTCAGCAGATTTCTTTTTCTGCCGTAATCGTTCAAAACCTTTGTGAGTGCCGTTTTAAATCCGACCTCATGAGTTCCGCCCTCGGCAGTATTTATGTTGTTTGCGAAACTTAAAATATTTTCGCTGTAACCTGTTGTATACTGCATGGCGATTTCGACCATGGCGTCCTCTTTTTCGGCTTCAAAATAAATTACGTTTTCGTGAACCGGTTCTTTGCTTTTGTTTATAAATTCAACAAAAGAAATAATACCGCCGTCATACTTGTATTCTTCGGTGGTTTCGGGGTCGGTACGCTTGTCCGTCAGGATAATGCGCAGTCCTTTGTTCAAAAATGCCTGCTCACGGAGTCTTGTCCTCAAAACGTCATATTCAAAAACGGTTGTTTCAAATATCGTATCGTCCGGATAGAACGTTACTTTCGTTCCGGTTTTGTCCGTATCGCCGATTATTTCAAGCTTTTTAACTGTCTTACCCTTTTCGTAGCTTTGCAGATATACGTGTTCGCCGTCGCTGATTTCAACATCAAGTCTGTTTGAAAGAGCATTAACAACGGACGCACCTACACCGTGCAGACCTCCGGAAACCTTATATCCGTTTCCGCCGAATTTACCGCCGGCATGAAGTATCGTGAATACAACCTCAACCGTAGGTATTCCCATTTTATGGTGAATACCTATAGGGATTCCTCTGCCGTCGTCGACAACGGTGACGGAATTGTCCTCGTTTATTGTAACGGTAATATTTTTGCAGAATCCGGCAAGTGCTTCGTCTATACTGTTATCGACTATTTCATATACCAGATGATGCAGTCCTTTTGATGACGTGCTTCCAATATACATACCGGGTCTTTTTCTTACAGCTTCAAGACCCTCAAGAACTTGTATGGAATTTTCATCATAATTAGAATTTACTTTCTGATTATCCATCTTTTATCTCCTTATTTATATAATTATCTATTATTGACTTTTTACAACCCTTTCACCGCCATGGGCAGCTCCGGCACCTTACACAGGGATCTTTACAACCCTTCCACCACTAACGTGGTCCCCACACCTCTGCTGCACGGCAGCTTCCGGCGCCTTACACAGGAGTTACAACCCTTCCACCACTAACGTGGTCCCCCTCCCCTTACACAGGGGAGGCGTTGGTCTGTGCCGCTGAATAAGGTTTGTGCAAACTTCGATAGGCTCCCCTGTGTAAGGGGAGCTGTCACCGATAGGTGACTGAGGGGTTGTAGGTTTGCATTTACCGCATTATTACGCAGTATATGCAGCCATTGACAACCCTTCCACCACTTACGTGGTCCCCCTCCCCTTACACAGGGGAGGCTTTGGTCTGTGCCGCTGAATTAGGTTCGTGCTGAGTTCGTATAGGCTCCCGTGTAAGGGCACCGGAGTAATGCCTGTGGCATACGTAGGCGTGCCTTGGTAGAGCTGTCAGCGTAAGCTGACTGAGGGGTTGTAGGTTTGCATTTACCGCATTATTACGCAGTATATGCAATTATTCACAACCCTTCCACCACTAACGTGGTCCCCCTCCCCTTACACAGGGGAGGCATTGGCAAGTGCCGCTGAATACATATTAATTATGCATTATGCATTATAAATTCATAATTAATATTAGTTTTCCCTATATAAGCAGCGGGGTAATCCCTATGGCATTATTAATATTTCTTCCTTATTTGCTTCCTCAAAACGTTTCAGCAGCGTTGCCGTGGAAATCGGCGAAATATAAATTTTCACCTTTTTCCTATATTCCGTAATGACGAACGATTTCGGCAAATCCTCGCACGACACATTTATAACGCTGCGGTTCGCCTCGCCGTCATTCAAAAATTTTCTCGTCAGCTTCGATGTAGTTGTATTTTCAAAATCAAAAATCGCAACAACATCTTTCGCAAAGACGGTTATATCACTTCCGAGATGTAAAAACATTTTTACATTCCTTTCTCTGTTACGGCATTTATTTTGCCGCCGCAGACATTATAATAATGCGAATTTTCGTAAAACCGCAGTTTTTCTGCGTCCGTACACGTTATTATAACCTGTTTGTCCTTTATTCTGTCGAACAGGAAATTTCTCCTGTTTTCGTCCAGCTCGCTCGCAATATCGTCCAGCAGCAACACGGGATACTCCCCCGTTTCCTCAAAAAAAAGCTGCGTCTGCATGATTTTCAATGCCAAAACAACGCTTCTCTGCTGACCCTGCGAAGCAAAGCTTCTCGCATTTTTTCCGTTAATATAAAACAAAATATCATCTCTGTGCGGACCTATCAGCGAGCATTGATTTTCTTTTTCATTATCGCAGTTGACGTAAAGCTCTTCCAGAAAATTTTGTTTTATATTCTCCGCCGAATCGGTTTCGTCTGCCTTGACCGTGCTTATATATGCCGCCTTAAGGCATTCGCCGTTTCCGGCAATCTGCCTGTATATATCGTCAATTGCGGGTTTGATTCGCTTCACGAAAGAATTTCTGTACCAAAGAATCAGGCTTCCGTATTGCGCAAGCTTTTCGTTCCATATATCAAGCAATTCTGTTTTATTTTCTTTCAGCAATTTATTTTTCTGTTCCAGTGCCTTGTTATATGAAGCAAGCGTATGCATATATTTAATCCGCATTTGAGATATGCATAAATCCATGAATTTTCTTCTGTAATACGGTCCTTCGCGTATTATGGAAAGCTCCTGCGGAGTGAAAAGCACGGTATTCAGCTTGCCTATGAAATCGATTCGTTTCGGCACGGGAACTTTATTTATGAAAAGCTTCTTTTTATCTCCGAGGATTATTCTGTTTTCGTTCATACGTCCGTTTTTGTAATAAGAAACAGAAACGGACGCATTTTTTTCGCCGAACAAAATCAAATCTTTTTCTTTCAGCGATTTAAAGCTCTTTCCCATAGAAGCCATGAACACAGATTCTATAAAATTCGTTTTTCCCTGTGCATTATCGCCGAAAAAAACGTTTGTACCGTTTATCAGACGGACATTTTCTTCTTTAAAATTTCTGAAATTACAGATATTTACTTTCTCAATGTACATCTTTTTCTATTTTCAGAACTATATCGCCGTCATCGGCTTTTATAACTACGGTATCGCCGGGGAAAATTTTCTTTCCGCGCTGCGTCACTTCTTCGCCGTTTAAGAATATAATTCCGTCTTCAATCATAAGCTTGGCTTCTCCGCCTGTCAGCGCAACTCCCGAAAATTTCAGAAGCTGGTCGGCTTTTATAAAATCGGTTTTTATTTCAACTGTATTCACAAGCCTTCTCCTTTTTTGAATTTATTTATGTTAATGTTTGTGTCGTTTTTTGACAATCCTTCCACCGCCACAGGCGGTTCTCACACCTCCGCTGCACGGCAGCTTCCGGCGCCTTACACAGGGGAGGCATTGGTCTGTGGCGCATTTTACAATCCCTCCACCGCCACGGGCGGTCCCCCTCCCTTTATACAAGGGAGGCTTTGGTTTGTGCCGCTGAATAAGGTCTGTGCGAACTTCGATAGGCTCCCCTGTGCAAGGGCACCGGAGTAATGCCTGTGGCATACGTAGGCGTGCCTTGGTAGAGCTGGCGGCGAAGCCGTCTGAGGTAGCAGGTCTGTACATACATCTGTAGGCTCCCCTGTGTAAGGGGAGCTGGCACCGATAGGTGACTGAGGGGTTGTTGGTCTGCAATTACTCAAGCTAAATTATCTCATTACATTCGATAGCTAAATTGTTTCTTGCGAAACAGCTAAATTAAATTCGCTGTGCGAATTTAGCTATTATCGTATCATTACCGGCAATACTATAAATATGAAATCGTCGCCGTCAATAGGCTTTATAACCGTCGGTTTCTTATCACCCGTAATTCGTATCAATACTTTTTCGCCGTCCGCCGCTTTAAGCGAATCCATTAAATATTTGCAGTTGTATCCCACTACAAACGATTGCTCCGAATGAGAAGTAACAATAAGCGAATCCGACATTTTTCCTCGTTCCGTGCTGCACGCAACGCTTATTAAATCGTTGTCGTATGTAATCTTTACCGGCGTTTTGCTGCCGTCCGATTCCGAAAGCAGTGAAGCTCTGTCTATGCATTTCAAAAATTCGCTCAAATTGACTTCTGCATCGTAAAGTCCTTCCTTGGGAATGAACGCTTCGTAATTTATAAATTCGCCCTCTAAAATACGTGAGAAAAATTTGCAGCCGTCGAACGTGAAAAGCACATTCTTGTCCGAAACGGATATTTCCATTGTTTCGGTCGCTCCCGTTATCTTGCAAAGCTCGTTAAGCGATTTTCCCGGTATAACGCATGAAAATTCGGGATTTTCAGTTTTTGTTTTAACTGTTTTCAGCGCAAGTCTGAATCCGTCTACGGATATAGCTCTGATTTCATCTTTTTTAAATTCGAATTTAACACCGGTTAAAATAGGTTTCAAATCGTTTTGTGCAACAGCAAACGATGTTTTTCTGACAAGCGTTGTAATATCGGCACAATTAACATTAATTTTTTCCATATATGTAATGTCGGGGATTTTAGGAAAATCTTCTCCGGGAATTGTATTAATATTGTATACGAGTTCACCGCAGTTAATCGTCATAATGTTGTTTTCCGTACATTCGAACGTAACAACGCCGTCCGGCATTCTGCGCATGATTTCGCATATCATTTTTGAATCCACAGCTGCCATTCCCTGCTTCATGATGTTTCCGGGGATGCTGTATTCTATGGCTATTTCAAGATTGTTGCCCGTTATTTTTATTTCGTCCTCGGCTTCTATCAGGAGTGTTTCAAGTATCGGAAACGAAGTGTTTGTCGAAGAAGCTTTTGACGCTGCGTTTATGGCATTTAAGAAATCTGTGTTCAAACAGGATATTTTCATATAAATTCAGTCCTTTCGTGTATGTATATGTTATATAAAAAGTAGTCGTAGTAGGGGTACTGGAAAAGGTGCAAAACCTGAAAATTATCAATTATAATCGACAAAATTTATCCAGTATAAGTGTGGAAAACTATGTGCATAATGTGGATAACTTTTTATGACATTTTTTAACAGGGGTAAGTTATCCACCAAAAGTTATCCACATTTGATAAAATGTTGATAAAATTCTGGATAACTTCAGTTTTGTTTTATCGCCGTTATGATGTTCGTGTAATCGTTTTTCAGCACGGAACCTTTCTTGATTTCCGATTCGATAAGGTTCACGGCGTGCATGACCGTTGTGTGGTCGCGCTTAAATTCCGTGCCTATCCTGTTAAAGGAATAATCAAGCAAATTTCTGCATATATACATAGCCATCTGACGTGCCGTTGCGATGTTTTTCGGCTTCTTTTTGGACATAATATCGTCTGTTGTCACATCGTAATAGTCCGCAACGCATTTGTTTATGTCGTTTAATGTGTATATGCGTGTTCCGCTGTCGCAGTATTCTTTAAGATTGGATTTTGCGACCGTCAGATTGATTTCCGTGCCGGCAAGCTTTGCATATGCCGTGATTCTCGTCAGAGCGCCCTCCAGCTCACGTATGTTGCTGTTTACGTTCTTGGCGATGAAGTCTATAACCTCGTCCGGAACCTTTGTGTCGAGCGTTTGCAGCTTCTTTTGAAGAATTGCAACTCTCGTTTCGTAGTCCGGCGACTGAATATCGCACGTCAGACCCCATTCAAATCGTGTACGGAGTCTTTCTTCGAGGGTGTTCATCTCTCTCGGGTGGCGGTCACTCGAAATTATAATCTGTTTTTCTGCCTGGTGCAGGTGGTTGAAAGTGTGGAAAAACTCTTCTTCGGTCTGCTTTTTTCCGCCGATAAACTGTATGTCGTCTATCAGAAGAACGTCAATTTCTCTGTATTTGTTTCTGAAAGCTTCGTTTTTGTTGTCCTTGATTGCGTTGATAAGCTCGTTTGTGAAAAACTCGGACGTTACGTACATGATTTTCAGACGGGGATTGTTCTCTGCAATGAAGTTTCCTATGGCGTGCATAAGATGAGTTTTCCCCAAACCGCTGCAGCCGTATAAAAACAAGGGATTGTATGCCGCCGCAGGATTTTCGGCAACGGCGAGCGACGCCGCATGAGCAAGTCTGTTTCCCTCGCCCACGACGAAATTTTCGAATGTGTATTTGCTGTTTATGTTTGTTATGTTGGTGTTTCTCAGCTGTTTTTTCTCGTCCTCGGATTTTACTTCAAAAAATTCAAATTCGTCTTTTTGATTGTCGAGAATTATTTTCGCTTTAATATCTCTGCCGACTACCTGCGAAAGTGCGTTTGATATTAAAATGAGATATTTTGAGTTGAGCTGTGCCTGCATAAACTGCGTGTTTGTGCAAAGCACGAACGTATCGTTTTCAAAAAGATACGGTGTAATCGGCATTATCCAGGTATCGAAAGATACCTTTGCCATTTCGGGGCGTATTATCTCAAGTGCGTCCGCCCAGACAGTTAGTATGTTTGTCATTGGTTTCACTCCAAAAAATATGTTGATTTATTCCGATATGCCGTTATATGAGGGTGTTGCAAAACGAAATTATTTTGCAGCACCCTTTTTGGGGCTTTAGAAAAATAGTGCAGAATGGACAAACTGAGCAAAAACAAGGCAAAGTCTTGCTTTTGGTACCCGAAGGCGTATGTGTATACGTCGAGTGGCGAAGTTTGTTCATAGCATAAAGCAATATTTATTTTAGAAATTCGTTCTCGAACGAATTTCAACATCTGTTTTAATTCATTTTGTACATTTGGGTGCTCTCACTTATACCGGTATATCGGCATTTTCTTGCTTTATGCGGTCTGTGCATTTTGCTACAGCCCCATATATATGGGCATAAATATACCTATATATATTATACCACAAAATAAAAAAATAAGCAACAGGTTTTAAAAAAATAATTATAAAAATATTAATTTAAAAATTAAAATTTCAGGCTTGACAAATAAAATGTTTTGTGATAGAATATATATAGAAAAAGGCAAGACCTCAAACGGTTATGCCAAATCGTTTATTTTATCAAAATAACACGGCTTTGACGGGGCGTGTTATTTTTTTATGGATAATACTAATACAATTAAAGTGATTAAATATATCATTATGTACACATATTCCATAGCATTCACCTCCTTTCAAAGGGAAGTGAAGCATAACCGCCCGGTTTTTTACACTGTTTTCAGTCTTACCCGTCGGAATAATCCGACATAATTATTTTAGCATATATTATGTATTTTGTCAATTGATTTATTTGATTAAAATTTCAGGCTTGACAAATAAAATGTTTTGTGATAAAATATATATAGAAAAAGGCAAGACCTCAAACGGTTATGCCAACAAAAGAATTAACTTAAAGTAACGCTTTCATTGCACTGTGGGCGTTACTTTACTTTTATCGTAAATATTATAAGAAATATTAAAGTTAAAATTAATATTTTTACTATGTATTTTCTCATAACAGCCACCTCCTTTCGGAGTATGGCATAACCGCCCGGCTTTGCGCCGTTTTCAGTCTTACCCGTCGGAATAATCCGACATATATATTTTAGCATATATTATGTATTTTGTCAATTGATTTATTCATAGGGCTTAAAAAATTCTGCCGATACTGATTTTTTCCCATACGTATGCATAAAATAAAATATATGTAACAAACAGTGCAAATTTTTTGTTAAAAATATTAAAATAAATTGATAGAATATTGACAATTGCGTCGAAAAATATTATAATTATTATATGCGCCGAAAAAAGGTGCATAATCAGCAAGATATAAGAATAGAGGAAAATCAGATGAGAATTGGAATCCCGAAAGCATTGCTTTATTATTACTATTATCCGTTCTGGAAAGAGTTGTTTTCGCAGCTCGGCGCAGAAATAGTTCTGTCTGACGATACGAACGGAAAGATTATTTCCGAGGGTGCGGCGGTAACGGTTACGGAGCTTTGTGTTCCGATTAAGATTTTTAACGGCCATGTTATGGATCTGAAAGAAAAAAATGTCGATTACATTTTTATCCCGAAATTTCATCGCCGAGGTCCGGAATGGTATTGCCCGAAATTCGTCGGCATAGAGGAAATCGTAAAATATTCCGTTGATATGGATAAAAGCAAATTCATTGTTGTCGATTACATAACAAAAACCGATGATTTGGGAGATTTCAAGGCGCATCTTCCGCTGTGCGATGCGCTCGGAGTTTCAAAAAGCGCATTAAAAGAAGCTCTGAAAAAGGCAAGTGCAAAGCAAAAAGAATGCAGAAAGCTCTGCGAAAGCGGATATACGGTTGCGGAAGCATACGACATTTTGGACGGCAAGCAGCCGCCGAAAAAGAACGAAAATCCCGTTTTGACAATCGGACTCATGGGATACGTTAATAATATATATGATAATTTCGTAAGCATGAACATAATAAAGAAGCTTCGCGAGATGGACGTAGACGTCATAACGTTCGACATGATTCCCGAAGACAAAATTGAAAAGAAAAAGAAAATCAAACAGCCGTTTTGGGTGTTTGCAAGAAAAATATACAACGCCTCGGCATATATTCTCGAAAATAATATGGCGGACGGCATTATCCACCTCACGGCATTCGGCTGCGGTCCGGATTCCATAATAGGCAAGCTCATGGAGGTTGACTGCGAGGAAAAGGAAATACCGTTCATGACTCTGCGTGTAGACGAGCATACCGGAGAAAGCCATGTTCAGACGAGAATAGAAGCATTTATCGATATGCTTAAGAGAAGCAGAAAAAACGAGGTGAAATCATGAAAATTTCTTTCCCTTATATGGGACAGGTAACGGCATATAAAAAGCTGCTGGAAAAGCTCGGTCATGAAGTCATAATGCCGAACAAGCCGACGCAGCGCACATTCGATCTGGGCGTGTTGTACAGCCCGGAATTTATATGCTATCCGTTCAAGGTTATGACAGGGACATATATAGAAGCGTGCGAAGCCGGTGCGGAAGTCATAGTTTCGTCCGGAGGAAACGGTCCTTGCCGTGCCGGAATGTACGGTGAAGTGCACAAGAAAATATTAAAACAGTGCGGATTTAAAACTGAGCTTGTAATATTCGATTCGCTTTTTCAGAACAGAAAATATTTTTTCAGTCTGCTGAAAAGAATCGCAAACGGTCATTCATATCTTGAAGTTGCGTCGCTGGCTTTGAGCTGTATGAAGATTGTAAGCGAGCTTGATAAGATAGACAAAAAAATCAATATTCTGCGTGCATACGAGGTGCAAAAAGGCAGCTTCGACAAGGTTCGCCGAAAGATAGACAAGATGTATGACGAAGCGGATACAAAAAAAGAAATTAAAGCCGTTTACAAAAAAGCTCTGAAAATGCTTGACGAAGTGCCGATTAAAAAGGCAGATGAAAAAGACAGAGTGCGCATAGGTATCGTGGGCGAAATATTCGTTATTATGGAAAGTGCCACGAATATGGAAATTGAAAAAAGGCTGAACGCTCTCGGCGTTGAGGTTACGAACGTTCAGTGCATTTCCGAATGGGTTATGCACAACCTGATTCCGAAAAAGATTAATTTCAGCAAAAGCTGGAAAGTATGGCACGAGGGCGAAATGTATAAAAGCTGCGTTTGCGGCGGTCATGATATGGAAAATGTCGGCTGGATAAACGAATTTGCCAAGGAAAAATATGACGGCGTGGTTCATCTTATGCCGTTCGGCTGTCTGCCGGAGCTTATTACAAGAAGCATGATTCCGGAGATGAGCGAGAAGCTCGATATTCCGATTTTGTCCATGTCCATAGACGAACAAAACGGCGAAGCAAATACACAGACACGTCTGGAAGCGTTTGTGGATTTGTGTAAGAATAAGAAACAAAAAGAAACAAAAAGACAGGTGATGTAATATGAAAATATATGTGGGAATAGATACGGGTTCCGTCAGCACAAACGTTGTTGCGCTGAACGATGACGGAGATGTCGTTTTTTCGAGATACATAAGGACAAAGGGTCAGCCGATTAACTCCGTCAAAGAGGGTATGAAGCTGCTGGAAGACGAGATTCCGGACGCAGAAGTGGGTTCTGTGGGCGTTACGGGAAGCGGACGTCAGATGATAGGTATAATGGTCGGTGCGGACGTTGTGAAAAATGAAATCACGGCTCATGCGACCGCCACGGTTCATTACCACCCCGATGTCCGGACGATATTTGAAATAGGCGGACAGGATTCGAAAATTATTATCGTTAAAAACGGCGTTGTAACAGACTTTTCGATGAATACGGTCTGTGCGGCGGGAACAGGCTCGTTTCTCGACCACCAGTCAGAGCGTCTGGGTGTCCGTATTTCCGAATTCGGCGATTTGGCACTGACTGCCGAAAACGAGGTGCGTATAGCCGGCAGATGTACGGTTTTCGCCGAATCCGACATGATAGCGAAGCAGCAGTACGGATATTCCAAAGCGGATATTATAAAAGGTCTTTGCGACGCTCTCGTAAGAAATTATCTTAATAACCTGGGTCACGGCAAGGAACTCAAACCGCCGTTCGTATTCCAGGGCGGAGTTGCCGCAAACAAAGGCATAATAAAGGCATTTGAAGAACAGACCGGTCATAAGATAATCATACCGAAATATTTCAACGTTATGGGCGCAATAGGCATGGCTATAATGGCAAAAGAGCAGGTTGGCGGCGGTGCGACGAAATTCAAGGGCTTTGATTTTATCGACATAGATTTTACGCCGAAAAGCTTCGATTGCAGCGGATGCAGCAATGCGTGCGAGGTAATCAAAGTGATCATGGGCGGCGAAGTCGTTGCTATGTGGGGCGACAGATGCGGAAAATGGAGTTCGAGCATATAGTTCATAACAAAAATTGCGGTACAAATCTTATGCTGCCGCAGTTTTTATTTTTAAAGGAGGAGAACGTGAAAAGCTCGCGTTAATTTAATATTATGAAGGAAGTATCATACCAAAAGACAATTTATGCCTGCTTTATGGGGTATATAGCGCAGGCGATTGCCGTTAATTTCGCACCGCTGCTTTTCCTGAGATTTCGTGCGCAATACGGCATACCTCTTTCGGAAATAACCGCACTTATAACGATTTGCTTTGTTTTGCAGCTGATGACGGATTTGGTTTCCACGTTTTTCATTGACAGAATCGGATACCGTGCGGCGGTGCTGCTTGCAAACACATTTGTTGCGGCAGGCTTTATGTCGCTTACGTTTCTGCCGGAGCTGACGCCGAATCCGTTTCTCGGACTTGTAATATCCGTAATTATATATTCGGTGGGCAGCGGACTGATTGAGGTTGTCGTAAGTCCTATGGTCGAAGCGTGTCCGAGTGCGAACAAGAGTAAAACAATGAGCCTTTTACATTCGTTTTATTGCTGGGGAAGCGTTGGCGTAGTCGTTGTTTCGACCGTATTTTTCCGTATATTCGGCATAGATAAATGGAAGCTTCTTGCCGTGGTATGGGCGGTTCTTCCGCTGATAAATGCCGTGCTTTTTGCAAACACGCCGATTCCGGATATAAGCGAGCAGCAGAAAGAGCAGATCTCTTTCGGGGAACTTCTCAAAAACCGTGTATTCTGGATTTTTTTTGTTATAATGCTGTGCGCCGGGGCGAGCGAGATTGCCGTGAGCCAGTGGGCGTCCGCATTTGCCGAAAAAATGCTTGATATTCCGAAATCCGCCGGAGATATTGCCGGTCCGGCGATGTTTGCGGTCTTAATGGGAACGGCGAGAACAATTTACGGCAAATACGGCGAAAAAGTGGAGCTCGGCAGAATGATTTTTATATGCAGCCTGTTCTGCATATTGTCTTATCTCATGATTTCACTTTCGCCGAATTCGATTATTTCCGTTATGGGAATAGGATTGTGCGGCTTCTCGGTCGGAATCATGTGGCCGGGAACATTCAGCCTTGCGGCGGCTTCCGTGAAAGGCGGAAACGCTATGTTCGCATTGCTTGCGCTTGCCGGCGACATCGGCTGTACGGCAGGTCCGACTCTTGCCGGATTGGTGGCGGAGGCGGCAAACGACAATCTGAAATTCGGAATTTTGTCTGCGATTATTTTTCCGACAATACTTGCAGTTATGATTTTTCCGAAAATAAGAAAAAAATAATATGAAAAGTACCGCATAAGGCAGGGTAAATCCTTGCTTTATGCGGTCTTTTTATAATGACCGTTGCTGCTCGATATATAATATATTGTATTATTTTTTCAATGGCAAAAAATGAAAAAAACCAAAAAATTTTTATTTCAAAAAATGTGCAGTTTGCTCAAACCGTTACATCATAATTTTAACAACGATTTTCTTGACCGTCTGCGGTTTTCCGTCCTTTGCGAGTCCGGGAGCGTGCGCTTCGCCGGGGAACAGAATGAGGAAATCGCCGGCTTTCATATTGAATTTGTTGTTTTCGGGTGTGTATTTATAAAACTCAACGTCTTTCATATCGTTGTATTCGGTATCACGAAGCTTTTCGTCCGCATAAGCGGTGATGATTTCTTCTTCGCCGTCTATGATATACTGAATATCAATATAGTTTTTGTGATTTTCAAAACGTATCGGGTCGGCGATTTTGCTTTCGTATTGCTGAACGGAAGCGAAAATCTTCTTGCCGTCAATTTCGTATTTGCCGACTTCGAGGGTTTCAAGCCCGCTTATTTTTTCAAGCCCGGTTTTTATGTCCTCTCGCAGCGTTTTGTATTTCGATGCATTTTTTATGTTATCGTAAATCATGATTATCTCTCCTTTTTTATGTTTTTATTTTTACAACTTTTCCACATTAATTAGAAATTAGGAATGAGAAATTAGAAATGAGGAATTTCTTTCCACTGCGGAACGGTTTGAAATCGTCCCCCAATATGGTCTGTGCCGTTTAATAATTATTAATTATTAATTATGCATTATGCATTCGTAATTCCCAATAGGTTCCCTGTGTAAGGGCACTCACTTAGGTTTGCACAGACTTCGTATAGGCTCCCCCCCCGTGTAAGGGCACTGAATAAGGTTTGTGCGAACTTCAATAGGCTCCCCTGTGTAAGGGGAGCTGGCGGCGAAGCCGACTGAGGGGTTGTAGGCTTGCATTTACCGCATTATTACGTAGCCTATGCAGCCATTGACAACCCTTCCACCGCCACGGGCGGTCCCCCTCCCCTTACA
>CAKVOK010000033.1 GCA_934792465.1 uncultured Clostridia bacterium
TTAAGGTTGCGGTAGAAGAATACATTTATTATTACAATAACAATCGTTATCAAGAAAAACTTGGCTGTTTATCACCAATGGAGTATCATAATTCAAATGCGGCATAAGATATGCACTCCAACAAAAACACCGGAGTGCATATCATAAGGTTTTATTATTTACATTGTCTACTTTATGGGGTAGGGTTCAAACACTATTATTTTTTTCTTATTAAGTTTTTTAGTGCATCAACAACTAATCCATATCCTATCATTGTAATCATACTCAAAATATACCACAGGTAAGGAATCGAATTGATAACATTGCAAGCTTTGGAACTGCTTAAAGCATTTAAAATCGGATTCAATCCGATATACAAGCTGATATCATCAAATCCAACCAAATTTAAGATAATTCCAATAATACCAATAATAGCAAACCAAAATGTAAAAGATTTTATTATTTTTTTCATTCAATTACACTCCTTATATAAAACTCAATTTACTGCTACTATGATTATATCATATATTGCCGATTAAAACAATGATTTGACACACATTTCTCGCTTTTGCACAACGCTGCTTTTGAAATAAACATTGTGTATTATCAGCCTTCACCCGGTTTGGTACTCATAATTTATATAGTTCCGTATCGGTCGGAAACTCATTGGTAAACGGCACAATGGAGCTGCCGACCTTTATAAGTCCCCGCCCTGCTCCGGTGTTGGTGATGTAGCTCATCTGCGTATCGGATATGGATAAAAGCTCTGACAGGTCCTTTCTGTCCGATGGTGCTTGATTAAAGAGCAGCAAAAATTCGCTGTTTGAGAACATATCCCTTGCTGTTGTATTCAAAAGGCACTCGGATATATTTTGTGTGATTCCCGTTAAAAGTCCGCAATGTTTTCTAAATCGTCTTCAACATTTCAATTGAAGAAAATTCATGCCGCAAACTTTCCGCAGCTCTTTATACGGTATTCACTCGGCGGCAAGCATCCGGGATTTCCGGTATACAGCCTTATTCTGTTTATGTATGCGGTCATATCCGTAATTTTTATTGTCCGGATGTTCGGATAAAATTTATTTGATTTTGACCGGAAGACGCTCGCATTTGGAGGGTCTGTCCTTATTTTTTAGCCACCTGTAGTGCGAAAATGTAGTGCGAAAAATCAAGAGATAAAAAACAGCATACATATGCCATTTTTGGCTTAAACAAAAGCTTCCGAGCAATAAATTCGGAAGCTTTTTGTTTATTTTCGAGGCAAACTCGGGTTATATCAGATTTTTGGGTGTTTGTCGACTCTATTTATATTATACCACTACAATTTGATTATTTGTATTTTTTCATGTCGTTGTCACGAATTTCAACACGTCTGATTTTTCCGCTGATTGTTTTCGGCAATTCTTTTACGAATTCCACGATTCTCGGATATTTATACGGTGCGGTATTCGTTTTAACGTATGTCTGAAGCTCTTTTACAAGCTCGTCCGAACCATCGTAGCCTTTCTGAAGCACAACGGTAGCTTTTACGTTAAATCCTCTGACAGGGTCGGGAACGCCTGTTACGGCAACTTCAAGAACAGCCGGGTGTTCGAGCATTACGCTCTCAATCTCGAAAGGTCCGATTCTGTATCCCGATGATTTGATTACATCGTCATTTCTGCCTACGTATCTGAACTTGCCGAACTCATCACGGTATGCCGTGTCGCCCGTATGGTAATATCCGTCGTGCAATGCACGTGCGGTATCTTCCTTGCTCATGTTATATCCGCAGAAAAGGCCGATAGGCTTGTTTTCGATGCTTTCGGCAGCGATACAGATTTCGCCCGTAGTACCTCTCTGACAATGATTGCCGTTGGCGTCAAGAATATGCACGTCGAATCCGGGAACGGAATAGCCGATTGCACCCGGAGTAGGTTTTGTCCACGGATAAAGCGTAGCGATTATAAGCGGTGTTTCCGTCTGACCGAATCCCTCGTATATTTCAAGACCGGTAGATTCTTTCCATTTGTTGAATATCTCCGGATTCAGCGCTTCGCCTGCCGTACAGCAGTGCTTAAGAGAGGATAAATCATATTTCGATACGTCGTTTTGCAGCATGAATCTGTACATTGTCGGCGGCACGCAGAATGTCGTAACCTTGTATTTTTCAAGTTTGGACAAAATATCGTCGCCGTGGAATTTATCGAAATCGTATACAAGTACGGCACTTTCGCCGAACCACTGTCCGTAGAGCTTGCCCCACAGCGATTTAAGCCAGCCGGTATCGGAAATTGTGAAGTGCAGACCGCCGTCCACAACACGGTGCCAGAATACGCCTGTCATGATATGACCGAGCGGATAGCGATAATCGTGTGTGATTATCTTCGGATAGCCTGTTGTTCCCGATGAGAACGACATCAGCATTATATCCGTCACTTTTGTTTCAACACGTTCAAATTCCGTGCTTTCTTTTGCAAATTCTTCTTCAAAATCTATCCAGCCGTCTGCCTTTTTATGTTTTGTAACGAGTTTAAGCTTTACTGTTTCGCACTGTGCGCTGCCCTCGTCGAAATCTTCTGTGCAAGTGCCGTCGCCCGTTATTACCACATAACCGATTTTGCCGGCGTTGCAGCGGTAAACATAGTCTTTTGCCTTGAGCATGTTTGTTGCCTGAACGGCGATTGCACCGATTTTATGAAGTCCCAAAATACAGAACCAGAAGAAATAGCTTCTTTTAAGTACGAGCAGAACTCTGTCGCCTTTCTTTACGCCGAGATGCGTAAAGTAGTTTGCGGCTCTGTTCGATTCAAGCATCATATCTCTGAATGTGAAGCGTTTCTCTTCGCCCTCGTTTGATACCCATATCATAGCGAGTTTATCCGGTTTTGTTTTTCCGAGTTCATCTATTACGTCGTATGCAAAATTGAAATTGTATTTGAATGTTAATTTGTAATTTTGTTGGGCGTCTTCGAGAGATTTGAAATCATCTCTGTTTCTCCCTGTGAATTTTTCATATATAGTCATTTGAAGCCCCTCCGATTACTTAATAACAACAGCAATAAATGATGCCGGTTCGTTTCCGATTGCCTTTTCCGCATGAGGTACGGACGAATCGAAATATACGCTGTCGCCCGGCTCAAGCTCATAAGATATATCGCCGATAAAGAATTTCATTTTACCGGAAATCATGTAGTTAAATTCCTGTCCTTCGTGACCGTGGAGCGTAGGTGTATTATCGCTTGGGTCAACCGTTACGAGAAAAGGTTCTGCCTTTTTCGACCTAAAAGTGTATGCCAGATGTCTGTAATCATATGCCTTGTTTCTTGTAACCTCATATCCGTGACCTGCTTTTACAACGCAGCAGGTCGAAAGAGTCGGAGAATCTCCGCTCATTATATCAAGCACGTCAACGTTGAATATCTGCGCCGCATTGTATAAAAAGCTGAACGAAAAATCATTTTTTCCGTTTTCGTAAGCGACATACTCTTCTTCGCTTATTCCGAGTTTTTCCGCCATTTCTTTTGTCGATATGTCAAAAATTTCTCTGAGTGCGGCAAGACGTGTTCCTATTTCACGCAGCTGTTCTGTCATTGTTGCGTCCTCCTGTCCTAATTAATAATTATATCCGAGTTCGACTGCTTTCATGTTAAGGTCGAACAGATTTTGTTTCTTTGCCGATACGATTTTTTTCATTGCGCCTTCGACAAATTCGTAAGGTACGGCATTGCTCTTTTTGAGCATATGACCAATCATAATCATGTTTGCAAGACCGTTCAGACCTTCATCGGAAGCCATTTTCGTTGCCGGTATATAGTATGCTTCGACATCATCTCGTTCAACTTTTTTCTCGATAAGCGAGCTGTCTACGAAAATCTGACCGCCGGAAACCGTTTCGTTTTCGTATTTTTCAAGTGACGGCGCATTCATTGCGATTAAAATATCCGGATTGGAAACTATCGGCGAACCGATTTTTTCTTCACTGAGAATGATGCTGCAGTTTGCGGTACCTCCGCGCATTTCGGGACCGTACGACGGAAGCCAGCTTACGTTTATATCCTGCAAAAGTCCTGCGCTTGCGAGAAATTTCCCCGAAAACAGGATTCCCTGACCGCCGAATCCGGCAATAAGAATTTGTTTGCTCATAATTATTCTGCCCCCTTATCTTTGTAAACGCCGAGAGGATAATAAGGAATCATCTTATCGTCAACCCATTTGAGCGCTTCGTCCGGCGATACGCCCCAGTTTGTCGGGCAAGTGGAAACCACCTCGACAAGCGAGAAGCCTTTGCCGTCTATCTGATTCTGAAAAGCCTTTTTGATTGCGGCTTTTGCTTTTTTTATGTTTTTGACGTTGTTTACGGCAACTCTTTCAAGGTAGTATGCTCCGTCTACCTGCGAAAGCATTTCGCATACCTTAACCGGGTAGCCTGCGATTTCAACGTCACGTCCGTATGGCGATGTCTGCGTTACCTGACCGGGAAGAGTTGTCGGGGCCATCTGTCCGCCCGTCATGCCGTATATTGCGTTGTTTACGAATATAACGGTTATGTTTTCGCCTCTTGCGGCGGAATGAACCGTTTCGGCAGTACCGATTGCGGCAAGGTCGCCGTCACCCTGATATGTGAATACGATATTGTTTTTATCCGAACGTTTTACACCTGTTGCAACGGCAGGTGCTCTGCCGTGTGCAGCCTGAACCATATCACAGGCAAAATAATTATAAGAAAATACCGAACATCCTACGGAAGCAACGCCTATTGTACGTCCTTCGATTCCGAGTTCATCAATTGCCTCGGCAACAAGTCTGTGGATAATTCCGTGCGTACAGCCGGGGCAGTAATGCAGCGGAGCATCGGTCAATGCTTTTGGTTTTTCAAAAACTTTCATTATCTTGCACCTCCTAAAGTATCTGCTTCTTTAATTTTTGCAAGAACGTCTTTTGTTGTCGGAATCATGCCGCCGGCTCTGTTGCACAAAAGCACAGGCTTCTTGCAGCGAGTTGCAAGCTCGACGTCCTCAATCATCTGACCCATCGAAAGCTCAACGGAAACAAATGCCTTAACTTTGTCGGCAGCTTCCAAAAGAACCTTTTTCGGGAACGGCCATAATGTGATAGGTCTTATCATACCTACTTTGATTCCCTGTTTTCTTGCTTCGTCTATAGCGTTCTGAGATACCCTTGCGGCAACACCGAACGCAACTATACAAACTTCGGCGTCCTCCATTTTGTATTCTTCATACATAACTTCCGTTTCAGCTATTTTGTTGTATCTCTCATATCTCTTGAAATTCTCGATTTCGAGTTCTTCCGGTTTTAAGAACAGTGAGTTTACGATGTTGTGTTTTCTTTTGCCCTGCGTTCCCGTGAGCGCCCATGGCTTGTCATATTGCTTAACTTCTCCCATATCCAGGCTCACCGGTTCCATCATCTGACCCATTGTGCCGTCGGCGAGAATCATTGTCGTCATTCTGTATTTATCCGCAAGGTCGAAACCTTTGAACGTCAGGCTTACCATTTCCTGAACGGAATCCGGAGCGAGTACAATCATGTGGAAATCTCCGTGACCCGCGCCCCTTGTAGCATGGAAATAATCCGACTGCGAAGGCTGAATACCGCCGAGCCCCGGGCCGCCTCTCTGCACGTTTACAACGAGTGCCGGCAAATCACAGCCCGCAAGATACGAAAGACCTTCGCTCTTCAGTGAGATTCCGGGGCTTGAACTTGAAGTCATTACCCTTTTTCCTGTTGAAGAAACTCCGATTACCATGTTGATTGCGGCAATTTCGCTCTCTGCCTGCAAGAATACACCGCCTATTTTCGGCATTCTTTTTGCCATATATGCGGCAACCTCCGTCTGAGGTGTTATAGGATATCCGAAATAATGGTGACAGCCTGCCATTATAGCGGCTTCCGCCAATGCTTCGTTACCTTTCATCAAAACTTTCATTTAGACCATCCTCCTTTATTTTTCAACCGTAATTACACAATCGGGACACATAGTTGCGCAGAACGCACAGCTGATGCACTTTTCAGGCTCTGTTATTCCTGCCGGATGATAGCCTTTTGCATTCAGCTTATCCGTGAGGACAATAATTTTTTTCGGACATGCGCCTACGCAGAGTCCGCAGCCTTTACATAAATTTTCATTGAAAATAACCATAACTACTCCTCCTTATTCCACATCTGCCTGACATAAATATTAATAGGCATTAAATTTTTAACATCTTTTAGGTTTTCGGCAGTGTCCGCCGTGACGGACGTTGCATATATATTAAGACCCGTAAGCCTCGATACCTCGTTTGCATATTCAAAAGAGCTTCTTATATCGCTCTCCGTTGTTTCGTCGCCGAGATTGGAATTGTTCACAATTCCCGTGAATTTCATTCCGGCGGCATTTTCTATTTCCCGCATAACCTCTGCCGTGAGCTGCGGCGTTGCCGTCAGCGGACGGAATTTATTTATGACGAAAAGCATTTCGTAGTTGTTTTCTTCTTTAATCTTGTCGGAAAATCTTCCGAGTGCGAGAGCACCCCGGTCGTCGCCGCCAACGTCTATTACGGCATAGCTTTCTTTGTCGTCCGTAACGGCGTAGCTTTGCGCCGATATTGCCGGCACGTCAACGTTTGAATTGGCATAATCCGAAGAAATGAGCCTTATTCCGAGATTTTCAAGAAGCTTTTCGCTGTCTTTTGTACGGAAATACGGATTTACTATATCAAGATCCGCAATCATAACCTTATCTTTGCTTTTTTTTAAGTTTATCGCATAGTTCACGGCGATGTTGGTTTTTCCGCTGCCGTAGTGACCGGCGAATATTGTTATTCGTTTCATATCTGCTCACCTCAAAAAAAATTGCGGCATGAACTTTCAGCCGCATTTTCCGCACAGGCGGAAATAAAATCCCACGACCAAAAGCACTATGCGTTACCTATGACGGTAATAATAGTGCTGAGTATTATGTTAATAAGATTAAAATTATACTCTTTCATGGTAGGAATCTCCTTTTTGTAAAAATACCTGCGGCTGCCTGCCGCCAAACTCGGTATACATTAATTTTATCACAATGCAAAAATTTTGTCAATAGAATTTATTAACAGATTAAGTCCTTTTATGGATAAAAATTAATGAAATCGGATACAATTAACGATTTTTGAATAAAAAAATTAAAAAATAATGTTTTTTGCTGTGAAAATTTCAACTATATTCCGCAGTTTTTCTTGTATTTCACCGGCGACATACCGTATTTTGCGGAAAATTTCCTCGAAAAATAGAATTGGTCGCAGAAACCCAATTTATCGCTTATTTCTTTAATGCTTGCATTCTGATTTTTCAGTTCGCGCTCCGCACGGAACATTATCCGGTCGTCTATATATCTGCCGAGAGATACACCGGTGTCCTCCCTGAACTGCTTTTGAAGCTTGCTCAGTGAGATGAAAAGCGATTTTGAAACCTCCTCGGCGGTAAGCGAAGCGGACAGGTTTTTTTCTATATATTTAATGGCTTTGAGTGTTATATCGGAATATATATTTATTTTTCCGAATTCTTCATTTCTGTTTTCCGTGCATTCGGCGACTATTTCGTAAAGCAGGCATTTCAGCTTTATCGTGCTTATCACATCACGATTGTTAAAAAGTTCAACGCATTTTTTGATGAAATTTTCTTTGTTTTCAATTACAATACATTCGGAAAAGGCATTGAAAATATCGTAATTATTTTGACCGGGTATGCTGATATGAACATACAGTTTTTCGAGGTAATCCTCGCAGCTGTATGCAAATTCAAGTCCTGCCGGTATTATATATATGTTGTTCGGCTGCAGACGGACAACGGTATTTTTGTATTTTATATACCCCGTTCCGCCGGTTATCATATAGATTCTCGTATATCCGGAACACATATATTCGCAGTTCCATTCGCTGCCCGTTTTTACATATGCGAGCTCGTAGAGGTTTATATTCATGCTGTTGAACGCTTTCGACATCAGAGAATTATGTTTAATATCCATTTTT
The DNA here is from genome assembly GCA_934792465.1 of uncultured Clostridia bacterium. GTDB lineage: Bacteria > Bacillota > Clostridia > RUG12999 > RUG12999 > CAKVOK01. Next base: position 7,971 of record CAKVOK010000033.1, read on the forward strand.
TCACAGCCTTTCACATATATCACGATTTAAGTATTGATGACGAGTAACACATACGGGCAATGCGGAATACAATGTAATATAATAAAAACAATGTATAACGTGCTATGCCGGAGGTTTCGGCAAATAAAAAATAAGGGTTGATACATAATGTTTAAAAAATTCAAATGCAGCAAATTTTTTTACGGCATTGTCATGATAGCTGTCGGTATAGGCGTTATACTTTCATTGCTTCTGCCGACGCTTTGGACTATGTTTTTTCTTGCGTTGCTGCTCGTTTTGGCAGGTTTTTTGCTGATATGTCATTAAGCATGGTATTCTTATGCGTCCGCAGATAGGAATAGACCGATTTTAAAATGCGGACAGAAAGGAAATTATCATGAAAGTTGTTGTTGTAAAACCGTCAAAATTCATAAGCTCGATACTTAAGACAATATTCAAAATCTGAGATGATAAAACCTCGGATTGTTTATGCAGGCTGAAAGCCGGAATCGGCTTTCGGCCTTTGATTATTCTTTCAAGACCGCAAGGGTACACCTGTTTTTTATTTCATTTATATTGTATCATGTTATTGCTGAAAAGTCAATATTTTTTAATAAAACTCATAACATTTGTCAAACGGGGAATTACGAAAAAGTTTCGCTGCGAAAACCATTGACAAGCGTACCGGACTGCGGTATAATATTCTGCGGAATAAAATCCGAAAGGGGAAAAAAGATGATTAATTACGATTCTGCGGAGTATAAAAGGTCGAGGGCGGCGTATATGGCGCAGTGCGCATTTGAATATTTTATATCAATTTTGGTGGCGGACGCATTTTTGGCAAAGCTTTTGTCGAGCATAGGTATAAACGATTCGCTTATAGGCATAATATCGTCGTTTATATCAATGGCATTTATATTTCAGCTTATATCAATTTTTCTTATGATGAGAAAAATAAATGTAAAGAAAATGATTATAACCTGCGATACGGTGAGCATAATGTTTTTTATGCTTTTGTATCTTGTGCCGTTTATTCCGGTAGGCGTCGGCATAAAAACCGCTATAGTCACGGTCGGCGTGCTGGCGGCGTATTTTATGAAATATCTCATATATTCCATGTGCTACAAATGGGCAAATTCGTATGTCGAACCGCAAAAGCGGGCGAGATATTCGGCAACAAAGGAAATAATATCGCTTTTGAGCGGAATTGTTTTCACGGCAGCGGCAGGCTATGCCATAGATAAATATGAAAGCCTGGGCAATCTGAACGGCGGATTTTTGTTTCTTGCGGCAGCAATACTTATCTTGAATATATGCAACTTTGTTTCACTCATGATGATAGGCGGAAAGAGCGAAACTGCGGAGGAAGAACCTGTTGCGCTTGCGGACGTGATGAAGAATACGGTCGGCAACAGAAGTTTCAGAAACGTAATAATAATGACTGTTATGTGGAATGTGGCACAATACTTCACAATAGGTTTTTTGGGAATATTCAAGACAAAGGATTTAATGATTTCCGTTTTTGCCGTACAGGTTATAAATATGATTGCAAATTTTGCAAGAATGGCGGTTTCACGGCCGTTCGGAAAATATTCCGACAAAAAATCGTATGCGAAAGGCTTTAATCTTGCCATGATGATGGCAGCAGCCGCATTTTTTATAAATATATTTACGACAAATGCCACATGGTATTTGATTATAGCTTATACGGTGCTGTACAATTGCAGTCTGGCAGGCTCGAACCAAAATTCATTTAATATTACATACAGCTACGTCAAATCGGAATATATAACGCAGGCGATGGCGATAAAGAACAGCATAGGCGGCGTGTGCGGATTTTTGGCGTCCGTTTTGGGCGGAAAAATCCTTGCTGTGGTACAGGCTAACAATAATATGATTTTCGGTATACATATTTACGGTCAGCAGCTGCTTTCCGCAGTATCGTGCGTAATAACGCTTGCAGTTGTTGTCTTTATCCATAAGGTAATTGAAAAACAGAAAGTCACAATCAGATAGGGGAGTGCGCCGATGATAGAATTTAATGTGTTTCCGGGCGGAAAAAGAAGAATAGTAACTTTCAGCTATGACGACGGTCATTTTAATGATGAAAGGCTTATAGAAATGTTTGACAGATACGGCGTAAAAGCGACGTTTCATTTGAATGGGGAAAAGTACTTGGATAAAACGGATAATGAACTTGAAAAAGTCCGTGAGCTGTATAAAAATCATGAAATTTCATGCCATACGGTACACCACGGCAGACCGGAATTTATTCCGTCTGCGTCTTTCGCCGCAGAAGTGCTGGAGGACAGAAAAATTCTCGAACGGATAGCAGGATATCCTGTCTTGGGAATGTCTTATCCGAACGGGACATACAGTGCCGATACGCTGAATGTACTCAAAGCGTGCGGAATTATTTATTCGAGAACTACGAAATCAACAGGGAATTTCACGATGCCGCAAGACTTTATCGAATGGCATCCGACGTGCCACCACCGTGACGCACTTGCTCTGTGCGATAAATTTCTTGAAGATATAGATTCGCCGTGGACGCATCCGCTGTTTTATATATGGGGACACAGCCATGAATTGATGACGGAGGAAAGTTGGGAATATATCGAAAAAGTGATAAGCAAACTTGCTTTTAATCCGAAAATATGGTATGCTTCCAATATTGAAATCGTGCGGTATGCAGCGGCGCAAAACCGGCTCGAAATTTCCGCCGGCGAAACAATGTTTTTCAATCCGTCCGCAATTGATGTGTGGGTAGTTAAGAATAAAGAAACAATTTTGAAAATTCCTGCAGGAGAAAGAATAGCAGTGGGATAATTTTTGAACGGGGCAGTAGCAAAATGCGCAGACCGCATAAAGCAAGAAAATGCCGATATACCGGTATAAGTGAGAACACCCAAATGTACAAAATGAATTAAAACAGATGTTGAAATTCGTTCGAGAACGAATTTCTAAAATAAATATTGCTTTATGCTATGAACAAACTTCGCCACTCGATGTACTTATGTACACCTTCGGGTACCAAAAGCAAGGACGTAGCCTTGCTTTTGCTCAGTTTGTCCATTCTGCACTATTTTTCTAAAGCCCCAAAAGAGGGTGCTGCAAAACGAAATCGTTTTTCTACACCCTCTTTTGCTTTATGCGTCTGTGCATTTTTCAACAGCCAACAATTACGAAAGCTTGCGCTTGATGTCAATATTATTGAGTTTGCTTAAAATGGAACTCAAATCGGTTTTTTTGTTTTCGAGGTCTTTGCCGAAATTGTCACAGACTTTATGTAATGTTCCGCAAAGGCTGTCGATTTCGGAAACGTATTTTTCGATACGCTGTTTTTCGCAATTGATTTTTTCTTCGTTTTCGGCTTTTTGACGTTTGTATTCGTCCTCGGACTGCTTCTTCAGATTGTTCGCAAAACGTTTTGCTTCCAGCATGACGTCAGCCAAATCATTTTGACCTTTTTCGTAATCAAGCTTTTCACCGTCAGCCTCCGAGAGCTTGGCGGTTAGCAATTCTATTTGCTTTTCAAGCTCGGCTTTTTCCGATTTAAGCCGGTTGTTTTCTTCCGAAAGAGAATTTATCTCGTCGGAAAGCTTGTTTGCCTCGCTTTTTGCGGAATTGCTTTCCGCTTCAAGCTGCGAGTGTTTTTCGAGCAGTGTTTTGTTTTCTTCGGAAAGCTTATCAATCCGCAGTTTCAGTTCGCAGCTTATTGTTTTGATATACTCAAGTACGCTGCTTTCGGTGTAGCCGAAAAGTCCTTTTTTTAAATTTAACTTTTCCATAATGATTCCCTCCGTTCCGAATTTATTAATTTTATATAATGTCTGCCGACGTGTTCATATATTTAACGGCTGCCGAAAGAAGATTTCGGTCGTTCTCAAACGTGACGGTGTCAAACGCATTTTTGACGGAAATCCATTTCACTTCGGAAACCTCTTCCGGCTGCGGCTTTAAGCTGCCGCCCACAGGCGATGCCGTGAAATAGATAACGTCTTTCATAACGCCCTTTTTCGGCGAATACGTAACGATATACCGGAATCCCGTATCGAGAGATACTTCAAGGCCGGTTTCTTCAAAAATTTCACGTTTTGCCGTTTCTTCCTCGGTTTCGCTGCCCTCGACGTGTCCTTTCGGGAACGAAAAATGTCCCTGCTTTTTATGCTTGATTACAAGCACGAGACATTCGCCGTTTTCACGCTTGAATATTACCGCTCCGCACGATTTTTCGGTTTTCATGTCTGCCGCCTCCATTATGTCTATATTTCTCAGCAGCACCTTGCTGCCTCGCCATGTAAAAGCCCTGTCGGGGAATTTTCTTTTGAATTGTTTTGCCGAAAGTCCGTCTACCTCGCTTTTATAAAGGGATTGCTTTACGGCATTTTTAAATTCGGGAATATTTGTTGTTTCTATATTTTTATTCATGGGGCATATGTTTGAACATATGTCACAGCCCCAAATCAAGCTGCCTTTTTTCAGAAATTCGGTTTCTTCGGCGGTAAGTTCGCCTTTCTTTTGGGAAATCTCCGAAATGCACCTGCTTTTGCAGTGTACCGCATCGGCAGGACATTTTTTTTCGCACAATCCGCATTGCAGACATTCGCCTTTAGGTTCTTTGTTTTCGTCAAGATATATTCCGCAGAAAACAATCTCTCCTATGAATACGTAAGAACCGTATTTTTCATTTATTATAAGTCCGTTTCTGCCGAGAAAACCAAGCCCGGCGCAGTATGCCAGCCGCACCTCGTCATACGGTGAAACGTCTGTATGACAGGTATACGGAACACCGATAAAATCGCCTATTCTCGTCAAATATTTCTTTATTACAATATGATAGTCGCAGACTGCGGCATACAAGGAAAGGTTTCCGCACGGAATCCCCGTGTAATACGGGAAGAGGAATACTGCGGCGCTGCCGTCCGGTGTGTTTGCAATACCGTAATATTCAATATTCAGGCGTGAGCATATTTCATGCAGCTTTTCCGGGATTTTTTGATTATCTGCCGACATTTTCAATCTGCCAATCTATAGGAGAAATGCCTATTGAATTTAAAATTGCGTTTGTTTTTGAAAAATGGCGGCAGCCGAAAAAGCCTCTTGTTGCGGAAAGCGGGCTCGGGTGAACCGTGGAAAGCACATAATGCTGTTTGCCGGTTATAATCGACAGCTTTTCCTTGGCATTTGAACCCCAAAGCAGAAATATGACAGGCTTCTCTCTCGCATTAAGGCAGGCGATGACTCTGTCGGTGAAATGCTCCCAGCCTTTGTTTTTGTGGGAATTTGCTTCGCCCTCGCGCACCGTCAGTACGGTGTTCAAAAGCATAACGCCGTTTTGTGCCCATTTTGTCAGACAGCCGTTGTCGGGAATGTAGCAGCCGAGGTCTGAATTTAATTCCTTGAATATATTTTTCAGTGACGGCGGCTGAGGTATGCCGACACGCACGGAAAACGAAAGACCGTGCGCCTGTCCCTGTTCGTGATACGGGTCTTGCCCGACGATAAGCACCTTTACATCGTCATAGTCCGTATACCTTAAAGCATTGAATACGTCCTCCTCCGGAGGAAAGACGTTGTGTGCGCTGCGTTCCCTGTCCAGGAACTCGCAAAGGCTTTTGTAATACGGTTTTTCAAATTCATCGCATAAAAGTTCGTCCCACTTGTTGTTAAACATAGTTCCTCCGTTATTTAAATAAAAGTATTCCGAATATTCCGGGTCCCGTGTGCAGTCCTATTACAGGACCTACAGCGGCTATCTGTGCATTTTCGATGTTGAAGTTTTCTTTGAGCGCCGCTTTGACCGCTTCAATATCGGCAGGGTCTGCCGCACCGTCGAAAATATAAACTTCTTTGGCATTTTCTATGCCGGCATCACGCACGAAAGACATGAGTTTCGGTATAACTTTTTTGCTTCCGCGTACCTTGTCAATAGCTGTAACGAGTCCGTCTTTGACGGAAAGAATGGGCTTTATATTCAAGATATCGCCGATGTTTGCGACCGTAGGCTTGATTCTGCCGCCTTTTTTCAGATATTTCAGAGTTGTTACAACGAAGAAGTTGGCAGAATTTTCCGCAAGTTCGTTTACAGCTTTTAATATCTCTTCTTTGCTTGCACCCTCAGATGCAAGCTTGCCGGCCTCAACGGCAAGCCTGCCGTATATATATGCAAGAGAACCGGAAACGATTGTTATATCGGCGTTCGGATATTCTTCGAGAAGCATATTCTTTGCCAGGTTTGCGTTGTTGAAGGTTCCGCTTGCTTCCTGCGCAAGCGTGAAGCAGATGATTGTATCGTATCCGTCATCAAGTGCGCTACGGAATGCGGCTTCAAATTCCGGGACACGAATCTGCGATGTTGTCGGGATTTCGGCGATATTCGGAAGAAGCTCGTAAAACTCGGACGGCGTTATATCCGCATAGTCCTTGTATTCCTTGCCGTTGATGTATAAAGATACCGGTAAAAATCCTATGTTGTATTTTTCGAGAAGCTCCTGCGGAATATCTCCGGGGCTGTCTGCAAATATTTTTATGTTGCTCATGCTGTTATTATCCTTTCTTTGTTTTAAATATAAAATATACTAAGCTTGTTGCTTTTTATGCGCTTTATAAAATCTTCTTCACTTACAATCGGTGTTTCGGAAGCCATTCCGGCGAAATGTATCTGTGCCGATGCCGAGTGATTATCGCTGCCGGCAGTTTTGAACAGTTTGTATTCGTCTGCATAAATCATCGCTATTTTGTTTTCCGATTCCGTTCTGTTTGCATTTACGACCTCCATGCCGTCGATGCAGTCCGGATAAATCCGGATATGGTCGATATAATAGTCTTGTCTGAACGGATGCGCTTGTATTACGAGAGCACCGTTTTCACGAAGAAACGGAAGTTCATCGCTCTTTTTCATATCCATTATCTGCGGATTTTTAAGAAACCATTTTTTATTAAGACCGTATATCAGAAAATCTGTACCGCCGTATGATATTTCTATGCCGAGAAATACTTTGATGCCTATATTTTTGCTCAATTTCAGAGCGTTTTCATAATCCGAAAAATAAAATTCAATCTTCTTTTCATACGGGAGTGATTTATCTATATTGATATTTCCGTCGAGAAAATGATTCGTTATAAAGACGCCGTCATATCCGAGATTTTTGTAACATACAAGCGTGTCGGATACGTTTGCTTTGGCGCAGGCGCTTACCGGACTTGTATGCAAATGAGTTTCATATTTATACATGACCGTTGTCCTTTCATAATACAGATATATATACTATACAATAAAATTTGAAATTTGTCAAGTAATTATGCAGAATATACATAATAAATTCATATAATTGTCACGAAAACGGAATATTGTATAGAAAATGTAACACAATCGTAATTTACTTTTAATTAATTTTGTGGTATAATAGAGATAACAATATTTTTGAAAGGGGAAAAATATATGTTTAAGAAATTTATAAGTATATTGGCGACGGCTGCAATGCTTATGTCGTTTGCTCCGGCAGCGCTTGCCGAAGAAACCGAAGGCATTAAAACGGAAATTACTTTCGGAGATGAATATTCCGTTGTAGGAGATACTCTTAATGTAAAGGTTAAAATAAGCTCCGGTAAGGAGGAAACGGGCGTTACGGTAAAAATCAGCTACGGCGAAACCGAAAGCGGTATGCCGGAGGCAACACTGTGTTATATAGACCAAATTAATTTGAATGAAGAAAATAAGTTTACATTTGAAAATGACTGCAATATTACGGTCGGTACGCCGGATAAATTTACGGTAAGCGTAAAAGGTGAAATAACGGAAAAAGAAATAGTTAAAAAAGAAGCTTTTGAGATAGGCGATGTGACTGCGGAATATAAACAGACCGTGACGGAGGACGAAGCGGAATATCTCGAATATACGGTTAAAACAAAAATAAAGAATAATCATAATGTCAAGGCAGAAAAGCTTGTATTGGCTTATAATGATTTCAAAACGGAAGAATTTTCGGCAGAAGCTAAGACAGAGGTTGAAAAAGAGCTTGCCGTAAAGGTTAAAAAATCGGATATGCCGGCAGAAAAGCTTACGGCAAAATTGCAGCTCACGGCAAACGGCGAGGCTGCCGCAGAAAAAGAATTTGAATTTGCAAATCCGTATTACGTAAGCGCAATAACGGTAAACGGCGGCAAGAAAATCACTCTTGCGAAAGATGAAAAAATCACTCCGGCGGTTGTGCTTGAACCTGCCGGAACACTCAGCGACTATACGCTTTCGGTGAAAAACGAAGATATAATCTCTGTAGATGAGGACAAAAAGAGCATTACGGGCGTTAAAGCCGGCAAAACGGAAATCACGGTCAAGGCCGGGGATAAAACCGTTACGGCTGAAGCGGAGGTTTTGAGAAACCGTACCGCCGTAGAACCCGAAAATATAAAATTCTATTATTATAAGAACGAAACTGAAAAGACCGACAAAACGGAGATTGCACCGGATGAAGCTTTCAGCTACGCAACGGACAGCTATGTTGTAACACTGCCGGAGGACCTGACAAAAAGTTTCAAGCTTTATTATGAAATAACGGGCGGAACGCTTTCGGAAATGAAAACAACGAGAACACAGAGCGGAAATACAGAAACCGCAAACGTGGAAAAAGACGGAGAAGAAACATATTTGGACTGGAGTAACAGATATATAAAGCTTGATTTTAAATTTGCGGACAAGGATTCGGCATCGACATATACGTTTACAATAGGAAATTCTCCGGAAATCCCGAATTTCCCCGAGGAAATAAAGGTATATTCGGATTTTGATAAAAATTCGAATGTTGATTTCACATTAGAACTTGCACTTAATCAGTATGCGGACGACCCGACGGAAATAACAGGTCTTGAAGTCCTTGATTCGGACGGAAAAACGATAGGCAGATACCGTGAAGAGGGCGAAAAAGAAAGTACAAAAAGATACTGGAAATATGAGATTTCAAAGACAACAAAAGAGGGAACAAAGCAGCCTGTTACGTTTAGATTTAAAAACAAGCACGGCATGGCTACGGTAAGAAATACAAACCTTGTATACAGCGAGGATACGGAAGATCCGAAGTGGAGCGGCAATGCCGGAATAAGTGTTTCGTCGGTAACCTCAAGCTCGGCAACGGTTAAATGGTCGCACGCAACGGACAACGACCGCATAGCATATTATATACTTCATTATTACAAAGGCTCATCTAAGGGAGCTGAAAAGACCGTGAAAGTAACGTATGATTCGACGGAGAAGCCGTCAGCTTCAATTTCGTCGCTTTCGTCCGGTACAGGCTATACGGTTTATGTAGAAGCATTCGACAGAACGGGCAATTCGTGCAGCAGTAAAACAGACGGATTCACAACTTCAAAATCGAGCGGCGGCAGCTCCGGCGGTTCGGGAAGCGGCGGCAGCTCCGGCGGAAATAAAAATAATTCTTCGTCCGGGAATACGGGCTGGAACGGCGGCTCGAACAATTCCGGCACAACGGGCGGAAATACGACGAAAAAGACGTTTACCGATATAGATAATTACGGCTGGGCGAAAAACGAGATTGAAACGCTTACCGAAAAAGGAATCATTTCGGGTATCTCCGATACGGAATTCGGACCGGCAAGCAACATTCGCCGCTGCGATTTCATATTGCTTATTTCACGTGCATACGGCTTCAACGGAACTTTTGAAGAAAACTTCAGCGATGTTCCGAGTGACGCATACTATGCTACGGCAGTGGGACTTGCAAAGAAACTCGGAATATTAACGGGAATGGGAAACAACGAATTTAATCCGAACGGATATATTACAAGACAGGATATGTGCGTTATGGCGCTCCGTGCAATGAAGGTTGCGGGCAAAAAGGTTTCCGACCCGACAGATATATCCAAATTTGCGGACAGCGCAGATATTGCGGAATACGCTAAAGAAGCCGTAGGTTCACTGACGGCAGGCGGTATTATAAAAGGCGATGACAACGGCAACGCAAATCCGAGAAAAAATACAACACGTGCGGAAGCGGCGGTTATTATTTACAGATTGCTCGGAATCTAACTGTCAAGGTCTTGAATATAGTTGGCGAGGGCTGTTTCGCCTTTCAGCGAAATACCCGATTGAAGCTCGTCTTTAAAGCTTTTGTCTATCGAGTTTAAATCTATATACTCGATAGTGCTGTAAAGATACGGTTCATTTTTATCGGAAACGGAGAATACATCTATATTATTGTTTCCGCTTGATATGAGTAAAAATACTCTGTCCTCGCTTTTCGGGGACGGAGTGTTTTTTGTTTGCGAGAACGCAGGTGCGCTTTGCTGCTCGGTCGGATTGTCCGCATTCTGCAAATATCCGAATAATATACCGAAGCTGAACATGATAAGCGAAAATGCCGTGAAAATTATACAACGTTTCATTCGGAAAGCATATCCTTTCTGTCCGCAGAATTAGAAAATTTGTTTCCGCAGCGGACAATACGGAAATATTTTAATACTATTATGGACAAAACAGAGAAATTTTATCCAAATTTTTAAAAATACTTGTAAAAAGGAACTTTTTGTTGTATAATATATAAAGCGGATATTATCTGCCGTGTTAAAACACGGCTGTTTTCGGAGGTTATTTATGGCTAAACGAAAGAAAAAAATGAAGAAAGAATCAATGCCGAGAAGGCTTGTTAAGCTTTTGGGTGTCTGCTGTCTGCTCATAGGTATCGTAGTGTCGTTTATTCTTGTGTGGAACGTGACGACAATGGTAATCGACGCATACAGCTTTGATATAACAAAATACAAGACGGACGTTGCTTCCATGATTTATGCCGTTGACAAAAACGGCGATTCGGAGGAATACGAACAGATTCATTCGTCTACGAACCGTCTTTGGGTGACTATAAACAAAATACCGCTGTATGCTCAGCGTGCGGCAGTTGCCATTGAGGACGAAAGATTCTATACTCACCAGGGCATGGATATAAAACGTACCGCAGGTGCCGTGCTGGGATTTGTCACGGGTATGTCCGACTACGGCGGAAGCACGATAACGCAGCAGCTGATTAAGAACGTTACCGGCGAATGGGAGGACACTCCCGTAAGGAAGATGAAAGAGATTTTGCGTGCGCTTGTGCTGGAAACGCAGATGGATAAAGATGAAATACTCGAATATTATCTGAACGTCGTATATTTCGGAAACGGAAGCTACGGACTTCAGATGGCGGCGCATACATATTTTGATAAGGATGCTTCGGAGCTTTCGCTTGCGGAGGCTGCCGCAATTATCGGTATTACGCAGAGTCCGAAAACGTTCGACCCGTTTGTGAATAAGGAAAAAAACAAGGAAAAGCAAGAAGTTGTATTATATAAAATGCTTCAGCTCGGCTATATAACGCAGGAAGAGCATGACGCCGCAGTGAATGAAAAGCTTAATTTTATAGAAGGCTCGAACGAGGATAATACTTCTGTAAATTCCTATTTTACGGAAACGTTGATAGAAGAGCTTTCGGAGGATTTGGCAAATAACGAAAAGATTTCGCTCGAACAGGCAAAACAGCGTGTTTATACGGGTGGATTGAAGATTTACGCAACCGTTCGGACAGATGTCCAGAGTGCTGCGGAAAAAGTCTTTGAAGATACTTCAAACAGGACGTTTTTCCCGAGACTTTCGGGCGAGGTTCAGCCGGAAGCGGCAATTGCGGTGCTTGACCCGAAAACGGGTGCTATTATAGGTATAGTGGGCGGCAAAGGCAAAAAAGAAGCCAATCTTATATTAAACCGTGCCGTTAAATCCTACAGACAGCCCGGTTCGTCCATAAAGCCGATTGCGGCATACGGACCGGCAGTGGAGCTTAATCTGCTCACGCCGAGCAGCATTATTGTTGACGAACCGTTTGAATACAACGGCTGGAAGCCGAAGAACTGGTACAGGGGTTTCAAAGGCAATGTGACAATGCGCCAGGCGGTTACGCAATCCATGAATATTCCGGCGATAAAGACAGTGCTTAGTGTGGGTATAGAGACATCGTTTGATTTCGCAAAAAACAAACTCGGTTTAAAATCTCTCGATGATGTGAATGATAAAAACCTTTCGCCGCTTTCGCTCGGAGGTCTGACGAAAGGCGTCAGCGTGCTCGACCTTACGGCGGCATACGGTGCATTCGCCAATAAGGGAGTATATACAGAACCGTATACTTATACAAAGGTTGTGGACAGATACGGAAACACCGTAATAGAAAAGGATATTAAAAGCAGGAGAGTATTCAGTGAGGAAACGGCTTCGATAATGACATCGGTGCTTAAATCCACGGCGGAGGGACCTCTCGGAGTATCCGCAAAGCTTTCCGGCGGTATGCCGTCGGCAGGAAAAACCGGTACGACAAACGAGGATAAAGACAGGTGGTATATAGGATATACGCCGTATTATCTCGGCGGAGTGTGGTACGGATACGACCAGCCGAAAACAGTGCCGTATGCGGCAACGAGAATAGTTGCCCATAAGATATGGCAGGCTGTCATGAATGATATACATTCGGGTCTTGAAGTGAAAAAGCTTGACGAGGGCGGAAATGTAGTTTATGTAAATGTGTGTACGCAGACGGGTAAGCTTCCGAGCGCAAGCTGTACGGTTACAAAAGAAATATTTAAAAAAGGTCACACGCCTACGGCATATTGCAAAGGCCATGAGGTAAAGACGGAGGAATCCGATGAAAATGCTTCGCCGAAGCCTTCGGCAACGCCCGGCGAGCCGGCAGGTACGGAACAGCCGTCCGCTGCGCCGACTGCGGAGGCTCATGCGACCCCGTCTGGCGATAGCGAGGAATAAAGGAAGATAAACAAGGAAGTGGTTGAACATTTTAAACGGCAAAAATATAATGAAAAACTTTGAAAACAAGAAAATTACGATGAGCTTTAACATGAAAATGTTTTTGGTATTCGTCTTTGTATGTGCGGCGATGCTTGCTTTTTTCAGTCCGGCATACTCGGTGTATCTCGGTGGAAAGCAGATTGCGGTCGTGCACAGCGGCGAAACATTTGAAAAGATTTTTGAAAAGGCGAATGCGAGGATTGCCGAAGTTGCGGGCGAAAATGCCGTGATTACGGAGCAGCCGCAGTATCTGTTTAAAATTGTACCGAAAAATTCGTATACACCGGAAGAGGATATAACGGAGCGGCTAATGGAAATACCGGGCAATATCGTGAAATCATGCGAGATAATTGCGGACGGAAAAACGGTCGCATATGCCGAAAGCGAATCCGCTGCAAAGAAAATATTGAAGAAAGTGAAAGATTCATACGGCGGATATGATAAAGATGTCATAACAAAGCTTGAATATAAGAAAACGTATATTTTGAATTTTAATCTTTACAACAGTGATGGCGTGTACAACGCATTAAAAAACAGCGTTGCGGTGAAGTCCAAAGAGAAAAGCGAAAGCGAAACGGAAACGCCGTTTGAAGTCGTAAAGCAGGAAAATCCTGAATTGAAAAAAGGACAGACAAACGTTTTGCAGGAGGGAACTCCCGGAAAAGATATTGTAAAAACGGTTTATACGCTCATAAACGGTATACGCGAGAGCGGAAACATCGTTTCAAGAACCGTGCTTTCGGCGTCCGTGCCGGAAATTCTGGAAGTAGGGACAAAGGAAGTTACGGGTATGGGAAGCGGTACGCTGATAAAGCCCGTTTCGGGAGGAACGGTGACCTCCCGTTTCGGCGCACGTGACGGCAGAAGAACGGCACACAAAGGCGTGGATATAGCCTGTGCCGGCGGAACACCCGTTGCGGCAGCGGACGAGGGTGTATGCATTACTGCGGAATACAGAAACGATTACGGTAATCTGATTATAATAGACCATCAAAACGGTTATAAGACATATTACGCACATTTGAGCAGTATCGGCGTAGCTGTCGGCGATGTTATTGAAAAAGGTCAGATAATCGGAGAAACCGGAAGCACCGGGATTTCGACAGGTCCGCATATACATTTTGAAGTAAGGAAAGACGATGAGCCGTGCAATCCGTCGGAGTTTGTATCACTGACGGAGTAAGGAACAGCGGTATTTATGGAAAAAGGCTTGGTTTTGCGAAAGGAGTTAGTGGTCATAATATGAAGTGTCCGTTTTGCGATAACATTGAAAGTAAGGTAATAGACACAAGGCCTACAGATGATGATACAATCCGCAGAAGGAGAGAATGTTTAAACTGCGGAAAACGTTTTACGACATACGAAAAAATCGAAACTCTGCCGATAATCGTTATTAAAAAGGATAATACACGTCAGCCGTTTGATAGGGAAAAAATTAAAAAAGGGTTGTTCCGTGCCTGCATAAAAAGACCGGTATCGACCGAAAAGATAGAGGAAATCGTAAATAATATAGAACAAATACTGGCAAATTCGCTTGAACAGGAGTTTAAAGCGGAGGAAATAGGCGAGCTTGTGCTTTCTATGCTCCGTGACATAGACGAAGTGGCATATGTAAGGTTTGCTTCGGTATACAGGGAATTTAACAATGCGGATACTTTTATCAGCGAGCTTGAATTTCTTAAAGGAAAAAAATTGAAATAGCTTGGATTTGCTGAAAGGGTTAAGAAATGAAAAACAAATTACTTACAACAATATCTTTGATTTTGTTTTGCATGAATGTGTCGGCGGCAGATGTGCCGATACTGCTTTATCATAATATCGGGGAAACGTATACGAGCAGCCAGGCGGATATGCATATTACGCCGGCGATGTTTGAGGAACATATCAAAACGCTTGCCGAATCGGGATATAACAGCGTGAGCATAACAGATGCGGTAAACGGAGCACCGATGCCGGAAAATCCGGTGGTAATTACGTTTGACGACGGATATTACAGCAATTATGAATTTGCATATCCGATTTTGAAAAAATACGGAATGTGCGGCACTATATTTGTAATAACGGATAAAATGGGAAATTTTGATACGGCATACCGCCATTTTGATTGGCAAACGGCACGTGAAATGGAACAAAGCGGTATGATTGAAATATTGAGCCATACCAATTCGCACAGCAAGCTTTCGCAGGTATCGGATATTCAGCTTGTGCTGGAGCTGCGTCAGTCGAAATATATTATAGAAAAAGAGCTTGGAAAAAAATGCAATATTCTTGCCGCCCCATACGGGGATTTTGATGAGCGCACATTTATACAGGCGAAAAGCGCCGGCTATGATGCGATATGCCGTGTGGGCGACATCGGCATAGACGTTCCGACTCACGGTGTTATGTCGCTGAGAAGATATACGGTTTGGGGAAATATGAACGGTGCGGATTTGCTTAGTTTGATAAGATAGAGGAGTGGCGGTATGTTTCGGTATATATGCCTTATTACTGCGGCGGTGCTTATGCTTTCGTCATGCGCACCGGCAGAAGAAAGCAAAACGGATAAAGATGGATATAAAATAGAATCTCCGGCAAAGCCTGTTTATAATCCGATGGGCAATGATGAGCTTATGATGTATGTTATAAGACCGGACACCATGAATCCGATTCTTACGCAGTTCAAAGCCGACAGAGATTTGTTTTCGCTTGTATATGAGCCGCTGATAGCCGTGAAAAATAATTTTACGGCAGATTTTCGTCTGGCGGAAAAAGCGGAAATATCCGGCGGAGGAAAAACGCTGACGGTAACGCTCAAAAACGGTATTAAATGGCACGATGGCAGCGAGCTTTCGGCAAAAGACGTGAGCTATACGGTAAAGGCGATTAAAGACGCCGGAGAAGCGTGCCGATATTATCAGAATGTTGAAAATATAGAGAGTACCGGCGGCAGCGGAAACACGGTTAAATTTACATTGAAAAATCCCGATTCGGGGTTTATGTATCTGCTGACGTTCCCTATTATAAAATCATCGTCCGGCGATTTCAAGCCCGTAGGAACGGGAATGTATAAGTTTACGGACTACGATTCGCCGTCGGAATATACGCTGGAGAAAAATGAACATTATACGCTCGGAGAAGTGAATATAGACAAGGTGACGGTAAATGTTCTGCCGGACACGGCTTCTGCGGCAAACGGATTTAAGATGAACAGCGTTGACGCAGCTTTTGTCAGAAACGATGATTTGGCAAAATATACGGTTTCAAAAAATATAAAGAGCAAGTCTGTCAATACGTCGAAATATACGTATCTGACGTTCGACAGCAAGAATACGCTTTTGAATGAAACAGAACTGAAAAAAGCTATCAAGCGGACGATAGCGACTGCGAAGATAACCACGGACCTTTTGCCGAAAAAAGCTGTGCTTTGCGACAGCCCGGTTCATCCCAATGCGTCGTATGCGCTGAAAAATGAAAACAAGGAAACCGAAAGCGTAAAGGAAGCATTGGAGAAAAACGGATATATTTTGGACGAGGACGGCTACAGATATAAGAAAACGGATTCGGGAAAGAAACGGCTTTCGTTTTCTCTGCTGATAAATGCGGACAATTCCGCCCGTGTGATAATGGGCGATTTTATAAAGTCGGCACTTGAAGGCATCGGTATGAGTATAAAGCTTGTAAAGGCGAGCAACGAAACATATGCTTCCTATGCGCAGAACGGCAAATATGATATGGTGCTGTGCGAAACCGAAATTTTGGAAAATTATGATTTGACTTTCATGCTCGGCACGGGCGGTGCGCTCAATCTCGGCGGATATTCCTCCGAGGTAATGGACGACTTGCTGAACAAGGCAAGGACGGCGGAAAACGAAGAAGAAAGAATAAAGTATATGAAAAAGATTCAGAAGCAGTTTGAAGCGGATTTGCCGCATATACCGCTGTATTTTTCGCTGGACAAGCTTATGTACAACAGCCTTAGGTTTGAAAATATAGAATCCGGCTGCATAGGCGGAGGATATCTGAACGCAAATAAATGGATACTGAAAAAAACAGGAGATTAACCATGACGGTATTAAACGAATTTAACAAACTGAAAAGAGAACTCCTCGAAGCGGAGTTCTCCAAGCTGAACCGCCCTCAAAAAGAGGCGGTTTTTAATTCCGAGGGCGCAATGCTCATACTTGCCGGGGCAGGCAGCGGAAAAACGACAACTGTGGTAAACAAGATTACATATATGCTGAAATACGGAAGCAGCTATGAGGATTTTGCGGAGCTCCCGCCGAATATAGACGAAAATGCAATCGCATATATGGAGGCATTTGCGGCAGAGAATATGCCGCCGGACGAAATGGCGGCGGCTATGATAAGGAACAATCCGATACCGTCGTATAACATACTTGCTTTCACGTTTACAAACAAGGCGGCAAACGAAATGAAAGACCGTATAGCACTGTCTGCAGGCAATCTTGCGGCGGATATGTGGATAGGTACGTTCCATTCGATATGTGTGCGTATTTTAAGACGGTTTATAGATATGCTGCCGGGATATACGAGGGATTTCGTTATTTACGATACGGACGACTGCAAAACGCTGGTGAAAGAATGTCTTGCGCTTTGCGGAATCAGCGACAGAGAAATCTCCGTAAATACGGTACTCGGAGAGATAAGCCGTGCCAAAGATAAGATGTATACTCCGGAGGATTATGCACAACACATGAGAGCGAGCATTAATTTTGACGCGGCAGCTATGGTCAGACTTTACAGCTGCTATCAGCAAAAGCTGAAAGAATACAATGCACTTGATTTTGATGATATAATATGCCATACCGTAAGGCTTCTCATGAATAACGAAGAAGTGCTGAAACGCCTTTCGGGCAGATTTAAATATGTGCTTGTGGACGAGTATCAGGACACAAACGCAGTGCAGTATAAATTAATCTCGCTTCTCGCTTCCGCACATAAGAATATATGCGTTGTCGGCGATGACGACCAGTCCATATACGGCTGGAGGGGAGCGGATATAACGAATATACTGGAATTTGAAAATCAGTATAAAAACTGCAGGGTAATAAAACTGGAGCAAAACTACAGGTCAACGGATATTATACTTCATGCCGCAAATGAGGTTATCAAGAATAATATGGGACGTAAGGGGAAAAAACTCTGGACAAATACGTCCGGCGGCGAAAAAATAGATTTGTATACGGCTATTGATGAGCGTGACGAGGCAAATACTCTTGTTTCACATATCAAAGCTTACATAAAAGACAAAAAATATGATTATGACGATTTTGCGGTGCTTTACAGAACGCACAGCCTTTCCCGTGTGATAGAAGATGTGCTTATAAGAGAGGGACTTCCGTATAAGATTGTAGGCGGTTTAAGGTTCTATGAACGCAAGGAGATTAAAGATGTTCTTGCATATATCAGGCTGACGATTAACGAAAGCGATAATATAAGCCTGAAAAGAATTATAAATGTTCCCAAAAGGGGCATAGGCAATACAACGGTCGATAGGCTGGCGGCAATGTCGGAGGAAACCGGCAAATCAATGCTTGGTATAATAAAGTCGGAAGATACCTCGCAGCTCGGCAGGGCGGCGGCAAAACTTAGCGAATTTAAGGCTGTTTCCGAAAGAATAAAGAATTATGCGGACGAGCATCTTCCGTCCGAATGTATACGATATGTGCTTACATCTACGGGGCTTGATGCGGAGTATATGAAAGAAGACGAAATCACGGGCAAAACACGTATTGAAAACGTGGAGGAACTTGTGAACGTGGCGGCGGAACTTGAACAAAACGAGGGAATAAAGACAATACGTGAATTTTTGGAATATACGTCGCTGCTTTCGGATTCCGGAGCTGCGGACAACGATGAAGAAAAGAGCATAACTCTCATGACTATGCATGCAGCGAAAGGACTGGAATTTCCCGTTGTATTCATTGCAGGCATGGAGGAAGGGATTTTCCCGAAAAATGATGATTTCACCGTTGATGAAAGCAGGCTTGAAGAGGACAGACGACTCTTTTATGTTGCGATAACGAGGGCGAAAAAGGAATTGTTTATTTCGCACAGTATGTCGAGAATGATATTCGGAAAGACGAATTATCAGCGGCCGTCGAGATTCCTCGACGAATTGCCGCAGGAATCGCTGAAAACCCATGCGGGCTATACAAGGACGGCGCATATATCGCCGAAACCGAGCAGATTCGTGCCGCCGGTTAATACGCAGTTTAAGACAACGGCGGTAAATATGCTGAAAAAGAGCGAAAGCGGCAGCGGAGATTTCAACACGGGCGACAGAGTGGAGCATAAGAAATTCGGCAGGGGAATCGTCACGGCGAAAAGTGCTTCGGGAACGCTTACGGTGCTGACCGTGGAATTTGACAAATTCGGCAGCAAAAACATCGTTTCAACGGTGCTGAAAAAAGTAGAATAACATATACGGAGCGGATATGGAGGAAAGAGCATGAAATTTTTCCGAATCGTAATTACTTGCGGTTCGGTGGAATTTTATGCTTATTGATTTAATATATTGTATATAAAGGAAAAATTAACGGAAATTTATCTTATTTTATGTTGACAACGCAGATGGTTTATAGTATAATTATTATGGGGTAGCATTGGAGGTGTGTACGGTGGAAACGGTAGTGCTGAAAAAGAAGTATGTTTTGGCGGCGGCAGCGGGTCTGTGCGTATTGGTCGGACTCTGCATTTTTTTTGTTTTGAGCTGCCGTGCGATTGCAGTATATCCGCAGGAAAAATTCTTTAAAATAAACGGCAAAAAGTATAATGTGAAAAGTGAAGCATTTATATATAACGGATATGATTATCTGCCGGCAGGAGATGTTTTGCCTCCGTTCGGATATACCTTGAAGTGGGACAGCGAAAAAGAAACTCTGTACATAGAGAAAAAAGGAAAAACCGGCAGCATAGCTGCGGAAAGCAATATATATAAATCAGAAGGAAAAGAAGAGAAATTCGAACAGCCGGCAAAAATGCATGAAGGACGTATATATCTTAATACAAAGATGCTGAAAAAGATTACGGGGAAAAATTTCAAACTGCACGGCAATATAAAAAAGACAGTCAAGGATACGGCGATATTCGATGCCGCCGATAACGGATTTGTATTAAACGGTGCGGAAAAAAAGGCGGACGATATTCCGGCGAAAATCGGCGGAACTGTCATGGTTTCGGCAAAATCGGTTCTTTCGCAGTGCGGATACAGCGTGTCGGAAAAAGACGGCGTTTTAAAAGCGGAGCATTTCGGTGTTAAAACGGAGATTTCAGAGAAAAAAATCGTATCAAACGGAAAGAAATCGGCAGAGAAAGCCCTGATGTATCACGAACGTTTGTTTATAAGCTTAAAAGCGTTTTCGTTCATTTCGGGTATTGAAGCCGAAATAAAGGGCAATATAAGAGAAAGTTCGTTCGGCAGGAGAGATTGCCTGGAGGATACTCAGCCGACCGATAAATACAGAAAAAAAGATTATGAGGGAACATATAACGGCGTGACGATTGCCGACGGAGCAGGCATGGAGCTGCTCGGCATATCGGAGAAAGCCTCGGAAAAATATGCGGAGATAATAAACAAAACTGCGGATGCACTCAAAGACGTAAAGGTATATAATATAATAGTGCCGTCGGCGGGGGAGTTTTACGCTCCCGAGAGCGTGAAGGTGTCGCAGATTAAAGGGATAAAGGCGGCATATAAACGGCTTGACAAAAAGATTATGCCGATAAATGTATACGCTGCGCTTGAAGAAAAAGCGGACGAATATATATTTTTCAGAACCGACCATCATTGGACGCAGAGAGGCGCATATTATGCATACCGTGAATTTGCAAATCAAAAGGGTATGTATCTGCCGCCGCTCGATGAATTTAAGACGGAAAAGATATACGGTTATCTCGGTTCTTTTGAAGCATTTGCGGCAGGAACGCCCGGAGCGGCTATGCTTGCGGCAAATCCCGATGAATTTGAAAAGTTTTATCCGAATGTAAAGGCGAAATGTACGTTTTACACGGATTGCAAAATGGAAAACAAAACCGGCGAGAGCGACGTTGTTTCGGATTATCACAGCTACACCTCGTTCATAGGCGGCGACCACCCGGTTACGAAAATAGAAACGGACGTTAAAAACGGTAAAAAGCTTGTTATAATAAAAGAATCCTACGGAAACGCATTCGCCACATGGGCGGTTAACAATTACGAAACGGTCTATACGGTAGACCCCCGTGAATTTAACGGATTCGGCGGCAAAACCGAAAGCTTTGATTTAAAAGCGTTTTACGAAGAAACAAAATTCGATGATTTGATTATTATTACATATCCGGTATCGACAATTTCGGAGGGAATACGAAAATCCATATCTAAGATGACAGATTAAAGAGAGGTAAAACATATGATATTTTCAAGTCTGCTTTTCCTGTGCATATTTCTGCCCGTTGTGTTAGGGCTTTATTATGCCTCGAAAAACATGGTATATAAAAATCTTGTGCTTGTTATAAGCTCACTTATATTTTATGCATGGGGCGAACCTGTGTGGATTCTTGCGCTTTTGTTCAGCGCCGGAATCGATTATATTCACGGACTTATCATTGACAAATATTTCGGGAAATGGCAGGCGAAAGCAGCGCTTATAAGCTCGCTTGTGCTGAATCTCGGCATACTTATGACGTTCAAATATCTTGGCTTTTTCAACAGTAATATAAACTTTATTTTTAAGACAAATCTGCCGGTGAATGTATTTTCGCTGCCGCTTGGTATATCGTTTTATACATTCCAGACGCTTTCGTATACAATCGATATGTATAGGGGAGAGATAAAGGTTCAGCGCTCGTTTCTGAAATTTATGACATATGTGTCTATGTTTCCGCAGCTTGTCGCAGGCCCTATAGTAAGATATATAGATATTGAAAAGCAGATTGACAACAGAACGGTTACGAAAGAAAAGTTTGAGCAGGGTATAATAAGATTCGCACAGGGACTTTTTAAGAAAGTTATATTCGCAAACAGCGCCGGAAAAGTGGCGGCAATGCTTCTCGACGGCAAGCTTTCGGAGCTTTCGGCTCTCGGTGCGTGGCTCGGCATACTCATGTATACTTTCCAGATATATTTTGATTTCTCGGGATATTCCGATATGGCGATAGGCTTAGGCAAATTTTTCGGATTTGATTTCCTGGAAAACTTCAACTATCCGTATATGTCAAAAAACGTAACGGAGTTTTGGCGCAGATGGCATATATCGCTCAGTACGTTTTTCAGAGATTACGTGTATATACCGCTCGGCGGAAACCGTCATGACCAGATAAGAAATATTATTGTCGTATGGGCGCTGACGGGATTTTGGCACGGTGCAAGCTGGAACTTCATATTGTGGGGACTTTATTACGGTTTGCTGCTTATTATAGAGAAAAAATGCTTTAACGGCAAGCTGCTGAAGCTTCCGGCACCGATAGGCGTTTTATACAGCATGCTAATAGTTATATTCGGCTGGACGCTGTTCTATTTCACCGACATGGCAAGGCTCGGAGAATTTCTGAAAGCGATGTTCGGCGGAAACGGTATGCTTGCGGACGGAACGGCACTCTCGATATTGTGGTCGAATATATTCCTTATTGCGGCGCTTGCGATTGCGTCTACAGATGTAATAAAAATAGGGTTTGAAAAGCTGGAAAAAACGAAAATATCAACTGTGGCTGTTCCTGCGGCAGTTGTGATTTCTATGTTCATATGCTTTACGATGCTTGTCGGACAGACATACAACCCGTTTTTGTATTTCAGATTTTAAGGAGGAGGAAAAATGCGTTCAAAAATAACGATTTCAGCTTTTGTAATAATGCTTGCGTTTTTTGTGTATATAGGCATTTTTGCTCCGAAAGACGTAGCAAGCGTGCATGAAGAAAACAGAGAAATAAAGCAGATGCCGAAATTCAGTACGGAAATGCTGTTCGGCGGCACTTTTTCAAAGGATTTTGAAGATTATCTGGCGGATAATGTGGGATTCAGAGGGAAATTCACGGCACTTTCGGCAAAGCTGAATACTTATAAGGGTGTAACTTCAGAATACGGTACGCTCGTTTCAGTTAATAAGGGACTTGGAGTCGGCGAAAGCTCGAAAGGCTCGCTTATAATTCTTGACGATAAGATAATGGAAATATACAGGGAAGATAAATCGGCACTGAATATGTATATTGAAACTCTGAATAAATATGCGAAAACCATGCCGAAAAACGTAAATATATATTCTATGCTTATACCCACGCAGATTGAGTTTGAATGTCCGAATACGGGCGACAGCCAAAAGAAAACGATTGACGCTGTGTATAAATCGGAGGACGAACGTATTAAGACGATAAACGTTTACGATTCCCTGAAAAAGAATACCGATGATTATATATATTTCAGAACAGATCACCACTGGACGCAGAGGGGAGCATATCTCGGATATTGCGAACTTGCGAAAAAAGCGGGATTCGATTCGGTGAAGCTTTCGGATTTGCAAGAAGAGAGCCGAAAAGGATTTTTGGGATATTTGTATAACCAGGCGAATGACCCGGATATGAAGAAACATGCAGATACCATAGAATGGTTTACAAGAACAGAAAATTTCACGGTGTCCGCACACGACAAGGACGAAAACGGCAAGTATATTGATTACGAAACCAAAATGTATAATATCCCGGCAGATGAAGTAAAACCGAAATACAGCGTATTCATGGGCGGCGACCATTCGTATCTTAAAATGACGTCGGATATTAAAAACGGAAAGACAATCTGCGTTATAAAGGATTCCTACGGAAACGCAATGCTTCCGCTGCTGACGAACAGCTATGAAACGGTTATAGCCGTAGACCCCAGAAGCTATGACGGCAAGGTGTCCGAACTGGTGAAAAAGGAAAAGGTTGACGATTTGCTGATACTTAATTATACGTTTACTACAACATTTAAGGATTTTATAGAAAAGATAGAAGAAATAAGATAAAAGGAAGTGGACACAGTGGCACAGCTTCTCAGTTTGATTTGTGTAAGCCTGTTCTTTATCCTCGGAATAAGTATTGTAAAAAAATATTTCGGAGTTGAATTTGAGGACAGGATAAACACCGCATTTTTTATGTTAATCTGTGTCGCTGTGTGTGAATTTGTATATAAGAGTGTGGATTCCGGTACGATGTACAGCGGAAATCTGCTTGAATATGCGCTGAAATCAAACGGCAGAGCGTATGACTTTGTGTGTGAAACTCTCGGAAAGCTCGTATTCGGAAAGACGGATACGGTGAAGCTGATGCTCGGAACGCTGTGCTTCGGGATTGCGCTTGCGGAATGTGAGGATGCGGTGTTTTATCCGTTTGCGTTCATGTGTTTTTCGGAGGGCGGAGTAATTCTTCTGCTTGCCGTGTCGGCGATGAAGTATTCGGAAAACTTGATGGTATCATTGGTTTTTACGGCATTGGCTATGGTATTTGACGTTAGGGCGGCGGCGCTGCTTGTGTTTATATTGATGAACCGCACAAAGCTGAAACGGTATGCTGTCTATTTTTACGGAGCGGCGGCACTGTTTTGCGGAAACGTCTTGTTTGCTCCGGCATATGCATATGCGGTTAAAAAAATAAACGATAAATTTGTGAGCGGAGCGGTGAAAACGGCTTCGCTGGTATATATGGGCTATTTGCTCATATGTGCGTTTTGAACGGCGGTGTATGGTATGATTGCGGTATTGCCGATAGTTTTGGTTATCGGGCTTATATATGAAAAGTATAACGACAATATAAAAATAAACGATTATGTAAAAGTCGGATTTTTCGTGCTGCTGATACGCTTTGCGGCGGTGCTTGCGGTTTGCTTTGCGACGAAACGGAGTTACGTTGAGGCCTTTAATATATGGGACGGTCCGCATTATATCGATATTGCGGAAAACGGGTATGTCAAGAGCGGCAGCGGAGCGGAATTCATTGTATTTTATCCGCTGTATCCGTTTCTTATCCGTGCGCTTGCATTTATTTTCGGCAGCAGCACAGTATCGGCACTTGTAATATCGAATACATGCGCCGTTGCGGGAGGAATATATTTTTATAAGCTGTGCAGAATTGATATGAACGAGGAAGACGGCATATTCGCATTAATGCTGATGTATACTTTTCCGTTTTCGTTTTTTATGTCGGGAGTGTATACGGAAAGCTTGTTTATAATGCTTGTTTCAATGACGATGTATTATACGTTGAAAGGCAAATACCTTCCTGCGGCCGCTGCGGCGTTTTTGGCGGCACTTACGAGGGTTCAGGGAGTTTTGCTTGCCGTTTTCATGCTTGCCGAGATATTCAAGGCGAACAGAAAAAAGTGTGCTTATGCATTGTGTCCCGCAGGCGGCTTCGGAATTTATCTGCTGATTAACAAGGCGGTTTTCGGCAATGCATTTGAATTTATGAAATATCAGAAAGAAGTCTGGTATCAGCAACCGTCATGGATAGGAGATAATATAGCGAAATTTGCAAATTATGTTTTTGAGGGAAGCGAGCTTTCGTATCAGATAATGCTTCCGCAGCTGGTGCTTTTCGTGCTTGCCTGCACTGTTATATATCTTGCGGTGAAGAGAGGTATGCGGACAAGCTTCGGAATATACGCTGCGGCATATATATTTACGGTGTACAGTGCTTCGTGGTTGCTTTCCGGCGGCAGATATACGGCAGGGCTGACGGTCTTGTATCAGGCGGCGGCAACAGCCGTAAAAAATAAATCGGTACGGCGAGGAATAATAATTTTTAATACGCTGCTGATGATTGTATATGCGGTGCTGTATGCGAATTTCAAACAGATTATGTAGGAGATTACAATGAAGAAAATATTATTGATTTTATTATGTATATTTGCCGTGCAGTGGACGGCAGGATTTGCTGAAAATGCGGAGTTTTCGGGCGACGACTGTGCCGATTTTGAAAACGTATACGCAAAAAGCGAAAATCTTGTTGCGTCCGTTGCGCAGGGAGATGAACAGGGAAGCTTCAGCGATGATTTCACATATTTTCAGAGAACGACACTCAGTGCGGAATGGATTGTATACAAGACAACGGAGAATTTGACCGTCAGTACATATTTTTGGGACGGAGAAGCAATTTCGCATTTCAATTTTTATGTATCGGAGGACGGCGAAAGCTTTCGTGCCGTAAAGCCGAGAATCAAGATTCATGAGAAAGAAAAAGGGAAATGGTATATAATCGATTATATCGTAAAACAAAAAGGTACGGGATTTGTAAAGATAGAGTTCGGAAATCTCGGCGGCAGCTCGTGGAACCCGGCGATACGCTCCGTTGAATGTGGTATCGGAACGGAGAAAGAGGAACTTTTCGATGTAATCGGAACAAAATTTGAAAATGATGTTAAGCTGCTTAAAACGCTCGGCGTATTAAGCGGATTTGAAGATAAAAGCTACAGGCCCGATGAAAATATTTCGAGGGCGGCATTTGCTGCCGCTGCCGTTAAGCTTTCGGGCAATGCGGAAGCGGCTGCGGCGCACGGCGGATATACATATTTTCATGATGTGCCAAAAGACGAATGGTATACGCCGTATATAAATTTTCTTACGGAAAGCAATATTATATCACAAGACGAAAATTTCTGCCCGAATGACGATATAACGTATGCGGAGGCTGTTACCATAGTTGTAAAAATACTCGGATACGGTGCGCTTGCCGACACAAAGGGCGGATATCCGAACGGGTATTTGAGCGTTGCAGCGGATTTGAAGCTGCCGTATGCGGAAAGCTTCACGAGGGGAGATGCGGCACGCCTTTTCGCAAAGGCATTGAAAACGCAGATGTTTGAAGTCTTGTCATACGGGGAAACATTGGAATACAAGAAAACAGACACGCTTTTGTATAAGGTGTTTGGGGTCGAAACGGAAAAAGGCAGACTGACGGACAACGGCATTACATCTATCGTCGGAGAATCCATGGTTTCAAAAGGAAACGCTGTCTGCGGAAACAGAATATACAAAAACCGTGCGGCAGGTATGGAAGAATATATCGGACATAATCTGAAAATATACTTAAAAGACAATGATATAATATTCTTTGAGGACGAGTCGGCCGATGCAGAAATTTTCGAGGCTTCGGATTCGCTTGAATATAAAAACGGAAAGCTGAAAGATGAATCGAAAAGCAAAAGCTTAAACCGTGAAATGCGTGTGATATACAACGGCGAATTTGCCGGCAAGATTGCGGATATACGCTTTGAAAACTATATTCCCGAATCGGGAGAAATAAAGGTAATCGATGATGAAATAATCTTGATTAGAAGCTATGCGACTTATATACTTAAAGCGGACGGAAGCCTGGACAACGATATATTCGACCGATTCGGAGGGAAAATCAGTGTGAATGCGGAAGAAGCGGACTGCGTGAGCATAGTCCGTGACGGAGAAAAAACGCAGGATACGGCGGTGTATGCAAACGAGGTTGTTCAGATTGCAAAGAGCAATGGCGGCAGATGCGTATATGCCGTGATTACGAACGATGCCGCTGTGGGAACGGCGGAAAGCGTGAGCGAGGACGAAGCGGAAATTTATTCGGTTAAGTATAAATTAAGCGGATATTTCAAGGATAATTCGGCGGTTTCGCCGGGCGACAGCGGAGATTTTTATCTTGATAAGGATGAAAGAATTGTTTGGTGCGATATAAAAAACAGCGAAATATACGGTTATATAATTAAAGTCGGCAAAGAGGACGGAATGAACGGCGAAACGGAAATAAAAGCGCTCACGGAATCGGGCGAAACCGAGGTACTGTATGTGAAAAAAGGTGCAAAAGGCAAGGAGCATTTGGTTTCGGGAAGCGTTGTCACTTTTAAAAAGGATTCGGACGGGCTTGTAAGAGAAATAAACGAAGCGAAGCTGAATTACGAGGGAATAAACACCTGCTACGCCGGCACGTTCGCAACGCTTTATACAATGACGCCGGAAACAAAAATATTTGTAATACCCGAAGATTCGGACTATGATTTCGGATATAAGGTGAAAAATAAAAATATTATTGTGAATACCGGAATATATAATGTGAAAATTTATGACAGCGATGAAAAGTATGAACCGAAAATGATTGTGGTTTATGAAAAAGACAGCGAATTAAGCACGCTCACGTTTGCGTCCGTGCCGTTTATCGTTACGTCATCGGTGTATACGCTGAATGCGGACGGCGAACGTGCAATAGAAATTACCGGTATCGGCGGAGGGAAAAAGGAATCTTATGTGATTTCCGCAGATAATGCAAAGATTAATTTGGGATTTGACGGATATACAGATAAATGTCTTACTCCGGACGGCAGCGGCGAGAAAATCAAAAAAGGCGACGTTGTTCAGTTTGCGCTCGATGAAAAGGGAGAAATAACGGATATAAGATTTTTGTATAAAAGCGGCGCAAAGAATATGTATGAATGGACATACGGAAATGCCGTTGCTACGGAAGAAACAAAGATGTACGGCGATATTGCCGCATTTTACGGCGAGGTTTTGAGCAGATTTCCGGGTAAGATTATCGCAAGTGCGGTAAACGGCTGGAAGAGAAGCTTCGGCATAGGCTCTGCGGATATTTATGTGATGAACGAAAGCGGAGTAATACCGGGAAAAGAATCGGATATAGACGAGGGGGATAAGGTGTTTTGCGCAATACAGGCGTCCGCTGTGACTGTCGTATTGGTTGTGAAATAAAAGAAAAATGAGGAAGATTTTAAGCTATACAAGACGTGCGGCAGACGATTTTAATATGATAGAAGAGGGCGACAAGATTGCTGTCGGAGTTTCGGGAGGCAAGGACAGCCTTACGCTTATGCTTGCCATGAGAAATTTGCAGCGGTTTTATCCGAAAAAATTTGATTTGGTGGCGATAACGCTTTCCATGGGATATGAGGACATGGACTTTTCGGAGATTAAAAAGCTGTGCGAGGAAAATGATATTGAATATATCATAGAGCCTACGGAGATTGCGAAGATAGTCTTTGACATACGAAAAGAGCCGAATCCATGCTCACTGTGTGCGAAGATGCGCCGCGGTGCGCTGCATGACGTTGCGATAAAACACGGCTGCAACAAAGTGGCGCTCGGGCATCATTTTGACGACGTTATAGAAACGTTTTTCCTGTGCCTGTTCAACGAGGCGAGAATCAGCTGTTTTTCGCCCGTAACGTATCTGGACAGGAGAAAAATACATCTGATACGTCCGTTTATCTATATGCCGGAAAAGGAAATAAAACGCTTTACGGCAGCAAATGATATTCCGGTTGTGTTCAATCCGTGCCCGGCGGACGGACATACGCAGCGTCAGTATATGAAAGATTTGATTGCGAAGCTTGCGCATGAAAACAAGGGTCTGAAAGACAGAATCTTTCATGCGGTAAAAAATTCTGATATTAAGGGGTGGAAAACAGATGTACAGGATTCTGGTATTCAGTGATTCACACGGCAATATTGAATATATGAAAAAAGCCATAGACGGAATAAGAGATATTTCCGTTATAGTTCATCTCGGCGACCTTACAAGGGATATAAACAAAATTATGACAGAATATCCCGATTACAGATATGAAATTGTAAGCGGGAACTGCGATTTTGTTTCTATTGAGGATGATGAAAGAATATTTGAACTCGGCGGCTATAAGTTTTTGATTGCGCACGGGCATAAATTCGGAGTAAAGATCAGTACGGATTACCTTATAAAGTATGCGAAAAAAATGGGAGTTGACTGCGTTATGTACGGTCATACGCATATAAGCGAATGCGAGTTTGACGATGGGCTGCTTGTTATGAATCCCGGATGCGGAAGCTTGTATCGCGAATCTTACGGCGTTGTCGAAATCGAAGATGAGATGAAAGCCGATATTATAGAGATGCGAGGCACTTTATGAAACGGTATATAATAAACTCGCTGCTTGAAAATAAATTTGTCAGCGGAGAAGCGATTGCGGAAAAGTTCGGAGTTTCCAGGAATGCTGTCTGGAAAGAAATAACGCAGCTGCGCAATGACGGATTTGAGATTGAAGCGTCAACGAGAAAAGGATATATATTAAAATCCGCTCCCGAAAAGCTGAACGGATATGTTATAGCATATTATACAAGGGGAAGTATGTGGAAGAATATAGAGTTTAAGCATACCATAAATTCGACCAATACGTTTTTGAAACAAAAAGAGGATTTGCAGAGCGGTGACGTTGCGATTGCGGAGCGGCAGACGGAGGGCAGAGGCAGACGGGGCAGAACGTGGTATTCTCCGGAGGGGAATATTTATATGTCTGTGTGTATAATCCCGGAGGGCGAGCTTGAAAAAGCGCCGCTTACCGGTCTTGCGGCGGCGGTTGCCGTTGCGGAGGCAGTTTCGGCTCTCGGCGTGGAATGTAAAATAAAATGGCCGAATGATATAGTAATAGACGGGAAAAAGGTCTGCGGAATTTTGTCGGAAATTATCGGCGAAGCCGAGGGCGGATTTTTCTGCATTGTGGGAATCGGTATAAATACAGGTGTGTCGAGCTTTAATGAAAGCGTTATAAATCCGGCGGTTTCGATATGCGATATGTATAAGAAAAAGCTTGATGTGAACAGATTTACCGCCGATACTCTGCTTGCGCTCGAAAAACAGCTGAAAAATAAAAATATGCTTGAAGAATATAAAAAATATTGCGTGAACATCGGCAGAACCGTGAAGATTATCGGTGCGGACGGCGAATGTACCGCCGAAGCCGTGGGCATCAACGAAAACGGGAATCTGCTTATAAAGAACGAAAACGGAATTACCGCCGTAAAAAGCGGCGAGGTGTCTGTGCGGGGGATATACGGATACTGCGATTAAAAGGAGAAAACTGCAACGTGAAAAATCACGTCGCAAAATAAATAATGTCTACTGAACAAATGGTTTTGCGAAACCATTTGTGTGAAACCTTCGGTTTCACACCTAAAAACA